>NZ_CAKASO010000032.1:0-50200 GCF_916862475.1 Nocardioides sp. Leaf374 | reverse complement strand
TTGCGCTGTCGCGCGAGGGTGGTTTCGAGACGGTCGCTGGCGCTCCCTCCTCAACCACCGGGGCGCGGGCGCTCCCTGCTCGACCACCGGGGCGCGGGCGCTCCCCCCTCGACCACCGGGGCGCTGGAGGTCCAGCCTTGACCGCCGCTCCGGGCAGGGATCGGGGCGGGTCAGCCGCCGGCGACGGCGGGGATGACCGAGACCTGGGTGCCGTCGGGGGTGGGGGTGGCGAGGTCGTCGAGGAAGCGGACGTCCTCGCTGCCGACGTAGACGTTGACGAAGCGGCGCAGCTTGCCGTTGTCGTCGAGCACCCGGGCGCGGATGCCGGCGTACTGCGTCTCGAGGTCGTCGAGCACGTCGGCCAGGGTGGCGCCGGAGGCGGTCACCTCGGACTCACCACCGGTGTAGGTGCGCAGGATGGTGGGGACGCGGACGGACACGCTCATGGGGTCGATCTCCTGGTGCTGGTGCGGCGAGGGCTGGGAAGGGTGCGGCGGACCGGCCGGTCAGGCGATGCCGGTGGCGGTGAACGCCGCGTAGGACGCGTCGATCGTGGCGGCCGGGCCGACCTGGTCGGAGACGGCGTCGAGGGTCTTCAGGCCCATGCCGGTGTTGATGACGACGGTCTCGAGGGTGGGGTCGAGCTGACCGGTCTCGACGAGCTTCTTGAGCACACCGACGGTCGTGCCGCCGGCGGTCTCGGTGAAGATGCCCTCGTGGCGGGCCAGCAGCAGGATGCCCTCGCGGACCTCGTCGTCGGTGATGTCCTCGACCGCGCCGCCGGTGCTGCGGCAGATGTCGAGCACGTAGATGCCGTCGGCGGGGTTGCCGATGGCCAGGCTCTTGGCGATGGTGTCGGGCTTGACCGGGCGGATCGCGTCGACCTCGGCCTTGTAGGCGGTCGAGACCGGTGAGCAGCCGGTGGCCTGGGCGCCGAAGATCTTGACCGGCTTGTCCTCGACGAGACCGAGGCGCACGAGCTCGCCGAAGGCCTTGTGCACCTTGGTCAGCTGCGAGCCCGAGGCGACGGGGATGACGACCTGGTCGGGCAGGCGCCAGCCGAGCTGCTCGGCGATCTCGTAGCCGAGGGTCTTGGAGCCCTCGGCGTAGAAGGGGCGGACGTTGACGTTGACGAACGCCCAGCCGTCCTCCTCGCCCGCGATCTCGGAGGCCAGCTTGTTGACGTCGTCGTAGTTGCCGTTCACCGCGACGAGGGAGTCGGTGTAGACCGCCGAGTTGACCTGCTTGGGCTTCTCGAGGTTGCTCGGGATGAAGACCACGGTCTTGATGCCGGCGCGGGCGCCCGCCGCGGCGACGGCGTTGGCCAGGTTGCCCGTCGAGGGGCAGGCGAAGACCTTCGAGTGGAACTCGGTGGCGGCGCTCAGCGCGCAGGCCACGACGCGGTCCTTGAAGGAGTTGGTGGGGTTGGTGCTGTCGTCCTTGACCCACAGCTTCTCCAGGCCAAGCTCGCGGCCGAGGTTGCGGGCCTGGAGCAGGCGGGTGAAGCCCGGCTCCATGTTGGGGCTCTGCTCGATGTCGTCGGGCACCGGCAGCAGGGCCTTGTAGCGCCAGATGTTGCGCGGGCCGGCCTCGATCTCCTCGCGCGTCACGACCGGGAAGTCGTAGGACACCTCGAGCGGACCGAAGCACTCCGGACAGGCGTAGTGGGGGCCGAGCTCGACCTCGTTGCCGCACTCGCGACAGGCGAGGGCCCGGGCGTTGCCGAACGCGCCCTCGCGGATCCCGGGCTGGTCGGCCGGGGTGGGCTGGGCGGTCTCTACTTCAGCGACGGTGCTCACGCGTCCTCCTTCTCATCTTCCCCGGCTGCGACTCTCGCGCCGGGCGGAATTGGCACCGTCTCCACGTCCGTTTCCCCGATGTGCCGGGTGGCGGAGGCTCGTGGCGGTTGCCGGGACTTCACTGGGCCGTTCCCTCAGTCCCTCTGGATGAGCTGTTGAAAACAGTACGACGCCGTCTCAGCATGCGCACATCGGTCCCGCGATGTGGACCCGCCCACCGGGGTGAGACGTACGCCGGGCGCGCGTCGTTCACCGGCGGGCCGCGCGCAGCGGGGCCGGCGTTCACCGTCGCGGTGGAGCGTCGCAGGGCTGGCCCGCGGCGGCCGGCTCCCCCACGTCTCGAGGAGAGCGACAGTGAGCACGCACGACGGCCACACCCACGACCCCGACCACCCGCACGACCACTCCCACGGGCACACCCACCACCGCCACACCACCGACGAGGCCACCGACGAGGCCACCGCGGTGACGTCGGCGGCGCTGGCCGGGGACGCCCCCGACACCGACCTCTCCCCCGGCGAGCTGTCACGGCGCAACCTGCTGCGCGCGGCCGGGCTCACCGGCGCGGCGGCGGCCGGCATGGCCGGCATGAGCGGTGTCACCGCGGCCACCGCGGAGGAGGCCGCCCGACGCGGCCCCGGCCCCTCCGGCGGCGCGGTCACGCAGTGGCTGGCCGGCGACCACCACATCCACACCCAGCACAGCTCCGACGGGCAGTACACCGTGCTCGACCAGGCCCAGCACGCAGCGGCCTACGGCCTGGACTGGCTGGTCATCACCGACCACGGCGGCGCCACCCACGCCCGCATCGGCGTCGACCTGGTCAACCCCGACATCCTCGACGCCCGCGCCGAGCTGCCCGGCACCCTGGTCTTCCAGGGCCTGGAGTGGAACATCCCCGCCGCCGAGCACGGCACGGTCTTCGTCGCTCCGGGTCCGCACGAGGTCGCGGTGCTCAAGCAGTTCGAGAACGACTACGACGGCTCGGTCAAGGGCGCCTCCGCCAGCAGCCCGGAGAACGAGGCGCTGGCCGTGGCCGGCATCCAGTGGCTGGGCCGGCAGGTCAGCCGCAAGCGGGTCACCGACGCGCTCTTCCTGGCCAACCACCCCGCCCGCAACGGCATCGACAGCCCCCACGAGATCCGCGCCTGGCGCGACGCCGACCCCAGCGTGGCCATCGGCTTCGAGGGTGCGCCCGGCCACCAGGCCGCCGGTCTGCCCGAGGGCTACGGCGCCGGCTCCTCGCGCGGCTACTACGGCAACGCGCCCGGCCCGAACTCCTTCGCCGCCTACCCGCCCGAGAGCTACCGCACGTGGGGCGGCTTCGACTGGATGACCTCCACCGTCGGCGGGCTGTGGGACTCGCTGCTGGCCGAGGGCAAGCCCTGGTCGATCAGCGCCAACTCCGACTCCCACGTCAACTGGACCGACACCTCACGGCGCCCCGACGGCTCCACCTCCGAGCAGTTCAACGCCGACGGCCGCTACGGCGACCCGGTCTACGCCGGCCGGGTCAACACCACCGCGGGCGACTTCTGGCCCGGCTTCTACAGCCGGACCCACGTCGGCACGACCTCGCGGTCCTACCGCGCGGTGATGAAGGGCATGCGCGACGGGCGGGTGTGGGTCGACCACGGCGGCCTGGTGAAGTCGGTCGACGTCAAGGTGGTCGCGACGCGGGGTAACGGACGGCGCCCCGGGCGGCTCACCGAGACCCTCGGCGGCACGCTGGTCGCCCCGCGCGGCGCCCGCCTCAGCCTGGTGGTGACCATCACCGCCCAGGACGTCCCGAACTGGGCGATGTTCACCCCCCGGCTCAACCGCGTCGACCTCGTGCGCGGCGTCGTGGACCCGGCCTCGGCCAGCGACCGCGACACCTTCACCGCCCCCGACACCACGGTCGTGGAGCAGTGGGACACGTCGGCGCGCACCGGCACCTTCCAGATCCGCCACGACCTCGGCACGGCCGAGGAGGCCTTCTACGTGCGCCTGCGCGGCACCGACGGCAACCGCCAACAGCCGGGCTACCTCGGCGCCGGCGTCGACCCGGCCGGTCCCGCGCTCGACGTCATGGGCGACGCCGACCCGTGGGTGGACCTGTGGTTCTACACGAACCCGATCTGGGTCGTCCCGGCGAGGTGACCCCGCCCCTGCGCACCACGCTGGGCGTCGACGGCGGCACCCGCGACCACGGCGCCGCCGAGCACCTCGTCCACGCGGTGGGCGAGGTGCTCGCGCAGGTCGCCGGCACCGGGTCGGACCGCTGGGCCAGCACCCACGTGGTGCGCGTGCCCGACGCGCACACCGCGGTCGCCCTCTCCTGGGCCGATCCCGGCGAGGGCGCGGGACCCCCCGCCCGGGCCGACGTGCTCTGCCGTCTGGCCGAGGCCCTGCCCGGGGTCGCGCTGGTGCTCGACGGCGCCAGCGCCGGGCCGCCCGAGCTGCTCGGCGGCGCCCGGGCGGCACGGGGCGAGCACCGCGCCCGGCGGGCGGGGCGGCTGGTCGACTACCCCGGCCGCGCCGCCGTCGAGCGGGTCACCACGCCCGCCGCCGTCGAGGCCGACAGCGGCGTCGACGCCGTGGAGGGCCTGGCCGGGAGCGACGTACGCCGCGACGCGGCGCTCGACCTCACCGGCTTCGCCCGGCCGGTGTGGCGGGAGGGCCGGTGCGTGCTCCTCGTGCAGCCGGGTCGTGGCGGCCTGGTCGCCTTCGAGCAGCGCGTGCAGATCCCCTGCTGCTCGGCGCACTGAGCCGCCCGGTCCAGGAGGACACGGCCCGGGGCGGACGGCGGTGTCAGGCCCGCGAGTCGCGCGCGTCGGCGGTGAGCTGGGCCAGCAGCGCGAGGACGCCCTCGGGCCCGGCGACCACGACGTCGGACATCGCGACGAGCGTGCTCTCCTCGTCGCTGGCCGAGCACACCCGCAGCGTCGGCAGCCCCGCGTCGTCGAGAGCGCCGACGGCCTCGAAGGCCTCGACGTCGCCGAGGTCGTCGCCGGCGAAGAGGAAGCCGCCGGCGCCCAGCTCCTCGACCAGCCGCTCCACCACCAGTCCCTTGTGCATGCCCGCCGAGCGCACCTCGATCACGTGGCGGCCGGGCTCGACGCTGAGGTCGTGGCTGCGGGCGAGGTCGCCCACGGGGCCGAGCAGCGCCTCGAAGGCCGCGTCGGGGTCGGGCAGGCGGCGGGTGTGCACGGCCACCGCGAGGCCCTTGTCCTCCAGCCACGCCTCCCCCGCGCCGGCGCTGCGCAGCGTGCGGGGCAGGTCGCGCAGGAAGGTGGCCAGGCCGTGCGGCGGGCGCGGCCCGACCACGCGGCGCCGCGTGGAGCTCCAGCGCTCGTTGCCGTACTGGCCGAAGACGTAGAGCTCCTTGCCGGCCTCGCCGACGGCGTTGCCGACCTCCTCGAGCCCACCGAGGTCGAGGGCCTGGCGCGCGGGCCGCCCGGTCACGACGGCGACCGCGGAGACCTGCGTGGCCAGGTCGACCAGCACCGCGCTGGCGTCGGGGTGGATGTGGGCCTGCTCGGGGTCGTCGACGATGGGCGACAGCGTGCCGTCGAAGTCCAGGCCCACGACGGTCTCGGCGGCGGCGCGGACCAGGGCGGCGTAGCGCTGCTCGCCCCGGGTCGAGGTGAACTCCATGGACCCAGCCAACCACGCCCCCGCGCTCAGGACAGGGGCGCGGTGAGGATCAGGGTGAGGCGGTCGGGCTTCATGACGCCGACCGCCGGCATGGTGCGGTCCACGCCGAGGTCGAGGGCGAGCAGCTCACCCTCGCGCTTGAGGCCGGCGGGGTAGTAGACGGTGGTGGCCGGCACGGTGCCGTACCAGTTGTCGGTGCCGACGACCTGCCAGCCGACGTCGGAGGCGCTGGCGCCCGCCTCGGCGGCCAGGCCGGAGATGCTGGAGTTGTTGTAGACCTCGACGTAGACCGCGCTGCGCTCCACGGCGGGCTTCGGCTTCTTGGTCTTCTCCGGCTCCGCCGGCTCGGTCGTCTCGTCGGCCTCGGGCGTGGCGCTCGGCGAGGGGCTGGCCTCCTCGCGCGCGATCGGGGTGATCTCGCGCTCGGTGGGCTCGCTGCCCTGGGTCGCGAAGAACGCCACGGCCGCCATCGCGACGGCGATGATGGAGAGGATCACCACGGGCGAGGGGTAGACGACGCCTCGCTGGTCACGCACCCGCATGGGAGCTCCCTGTCAGGGTCTGGTCGTGCTGGGGAAGGGGTCAGACCTCGAAGCCGAGGCGGCGCGCCGAGCGCTGGCGCTGACGGGCGGCCCGCAGCCGCCGCAGCCGCCGCACGAGCAGCGGGTCGGCCTCGAGCGCCTCGGGGCGGTCGATGAGGGCGTTGAGGACCTGGTAGTAGCGCGTGGAGCTCATGTCGAACTTCTCGCGCACCGCCGACTCCTTGGCGCCGGCGAACTTCCACCACTGCCGCTCGAACTCGAGGATGTCGCGGTCGCGCTCGCTGAGCGCGGCGTGGCCGGGGTCGCGCTGGGTGTCTCGCTGCGGCTCCATGCGTTGCGCTCCGGGAGGTCGTGGTGGGGGTGGCCGGGGCTCACTGTAGTCGCCGAACCACAACGGTGTCATTCGAACCGCCGCCGGACCCGCCGCGCGTCGCGCTCCTAGGGTGGGGCCCATGAGCGCCCCCACCCCGACGCCCGACGCCGCCCCGGTCCCCGAGCTGCGGTGGGGCTTCCTGGCCACCGGCAAGATCGCGCGCAGCGTGGCCCAGGACCTCGCGCTCACCCCGGGCGCCCGGCTGGTGGCCGTGGGCTCGCGCCGCCAGGAGGCGGCCGAGGAGTTCGCCGACTGGTACGCCGGGATCGGCCCCCGGCCGACCGCCCACGGCTCCTACGAGGCCCTCGTGGCCGACCCCGAGGTCGACGTCGTCTACGTCGCCTCCCCCCACGCCCTCCACCTCGAGCACGCCCGCCTGGCCTTCGAGGCCGGCAAGCACGTGCTGTGCGAGAAGCCGCTGACCCTCGACGCCGCCCAGGCCGAGGAGATGGTGCGCCTGGCCGGCGAGCACGACCGCTTCCTCATGGAGGCGATGTGGACCGCGACCCACCCGGTCGTGCGCGAGGTCGCCGCCCGGCTGGCCTCCGGCGAGCTCGGCACGCCGCGCCACCTCCACGCCGAGCTCGGCTTCCGCGTCGACGCCGACCCCGGCGACCGGATGCTCGACCCCGCGCTGGGGGCCAGCGCCCTGCTCGACATGGGCATCTACCCCCTCACCGTGGCCCACCTGCTGCTCGGGGAGGCCGAGGCCCTCACCGCGACCGCCACGCTCTCCGAGGGCGGCATCGACCTCGACATCGCGGTCGCCGGTCGCTACCCCGGCGGCGCCCTGGCCACGATGACCGCGTCGATGACGTCGTGGTCCTCGCGCGCCGCCGCCGTCGCCACCAGCCTCGGCCGCGTCGACCTGCCCGACTTCCACCACCCGGCCGCCGCCACCTTCACGCCGTACGCCGAGGGCAGCAGCAACGACGGCGGCGGGCTGGGCGAGGTGCTGCTCCTCGAGGGCGCCGAGCCGGTCGTCGGGCGCGGCTACGGCAACGAGCTGCTCGAGGTGGCGCGCTGCGTCGCGGCGGGGCTGCGCGAGAGCCCGCTGGTGCCGCACGCCCAGACCCTGGCCCTGCTGCGGCAGATGGACGACCTGCGCGCGCAGGTCGGTGTGCGCTTCCCCCACGAGCGCTGACCCCGCCCCCCCTCCGATCCGCCCCCGATCCACCCCACCGGGGGGACGCGCCGCCCCCGAGGACTGACTAGGGTCGCCCCGTGCCCTACGACCTCGTCATCGTCGCCAACCGCCTGCCGGTCGACCGGGTCACCCAGCCCGACGGGTCCTCGGGCTGGCGCACCTCCCCCGGCGGCCTCGTGACCGCCATCGAGCCCGTGATGCGCGCCAACGACGGCGTGTGGATCGGCTGGCCCGGCGGCACCGAGGAGGGCCTGGAGCCCTTCGAGCACGACGGCCTCGAGCTGGTGCCGATGTCGATGACCCAGGCCGACATCGAGGGCTTCTACGAGGGCTTCTCCAACGGCACCCTCTGGCCGCTCTACCACGACCTCGTGGCCAAGCCGGAGTTCCACCGCGAGTGGTGGGACTCCTACGTCCACGTCAACCAGCGCTTCGCCGAGAAGGCCGCGTCGCTGGCCGCCGAGGACGCCACGGTCTGGGTCCACGACTACCAGCTGCAGCTGGTGCCGCAGATGCTGCGCACGCTGCGCCCCGACCTGCGCATCGGCTTCTACCTCCACATCCCCTTCCCGCCCGCGGAGCTCTTCCAGCAGCTGCCGTGGCGCCGCCAGCTGCTCGAGGGCCTGCTCGGCGCCGACCTGGTCGGCTTCCAGCTGCCGGGGGCGGCGCAGAACTTCGTGCGCCTCGTGCGCCAGCGCGTGGGCCACAAGACCCACCGCGACCTGGTCTACCTGCCCGACGGCCGCACCGTGCGGGCCTCGCCCTTCCCGATCTCCATCGACGCGGCCGGCTTCGAGGAGATGGCGCGCTCCGAGCCGGTCGTCGCGCGCGCCGCGGAGATCCGCGAGGCGCTCGGCGACCCGCGCAAGGTCTTCCTCGGCATCGACCGGCTCGACTACACCAAGGGCATCTTCGCCCGGCTGCGCGCCTACGCCGAGCTGATCGAGGACGGCCAGCTCGACGTCGAGGACGCCGTCTTCGTGCAGGTGGCCGTGCCCTCGCGCGAGCAGGTCGAGGAGTACCGCATCCTGCGCGACGAGATCGACCGGCTGGTCGGCCGCATCAACGGCGACCTGGGCCGCATCGGCCGCCCGGCGATCTCCTACCTGCACTCCTCCTACCCCCGCGAGGAGATGGCCGCGCTCTACACCGCCGCCGACGTCATGGTCGTCACGCCCTACCGCGACGGCATGAACCTCGTGGCCAAGGAGTACGTCGCCTGCCGCTACGACAACGACGGCGCCCTGGTGCTCTCGGAGTTCGCCGGCGCCGCCGACGAGCTGCGCCAGGCGTGGCTGGTCAACCCCTACGACATCAACGGCATGAAGTCGGCGCTGCTGGAGGCCTTCAACGCCGAGCCCCGCGAGACCACCCGGCGCATGAAGGCGATGCGCAAGACCGTCACCCAGCACGACGTGGCGGCGTGGGCGGCCTCCTTCATGTCGGAGCTCTCCGACGTCGGCACCCACGGCAAGGCGGTCAAGCCGGCCCGGCGCTCGTGACCTGCTCCCGACCCGATCCTGGCCCGCTCCTCGCGGACCCCGGGGTAACTTTCGCAGCATGGATCTGATCCCCAAGCCCGATCAGGTCGTCTCCGCGGCCGGCAACGTCGCCCACAAGGTCCTCTACGGCGGCCTCGCCGACCTGCGACCGATGCCGCGCACCCTCATCGACGAGGGCACGCTGCGCGAGGTCTACCACTACCGGCCCGCCGCCGCGGTCAAGCAGACCGGCGACCCGGTGCTGCTGGTGACGCCGCTGGCGGCGCCCGCGACCTGCTACGACCTGCGCCGCGGCTGCTCGCTGGTCGAGCACTTCGTGCGCGCCGGCCGCCCGACCTACCTGGTGGAGTACGGCCAGGTCTCCTTCCGCGACCGGGCCCTGGGCATGGAGCACTGGGTGGAGGAGGTCGTGCCCACGGCCGTGCGCGAGGCCTCGGCCCACGCGGGCGGGCGCCCGGTGCACGTGGTGGGCTGGAGCCTGGGCGGCATCTTCTCGATGCTCGCGGCCGCGGGCTCCCCCGACCTGCCCATCGCCTCGCTCACCGTGGTCGGCTCCCCGGTCGACGTCAGGCTGGTGCCGCTGGTGGCGCCGCTGCGCCCGCTGCTCAACCTCAGCGACGGCCGCGGCCTGGTCACGCGGGGCTACCAGGCCCTCGGGGGCGCCCCGAAGCCGCTGGTGCGCTGGGCCTTCCAGCTCTCGTCGTTCCAGAAGGTCGTCACCAAGCCGCTCGCGGTGGCCCGCAACCTCGACGACGGCGAGTGGCTGGCCCAGATCGAGGCGGTCGACCGCTTCACCGACGGCATGATCGCCTACCCCGGGCGCACCTTCGGCCAGCTCTACCACCGCTTCGTCAAGGGCAACGCCCTGGTCGGCGGCACCTTCGACGTCGAGGGACGCACCCTCGACCTCGCCGACATCGACGTGCCCGTGCTCGTCTTCGCCGGCGCCACCGACGGCATCGCCCCGGTGCCTGCGGTCAAGGCCGTCGTGCCGCTGCTGTCGGGCTCGCCCGAGGTCCGCTTCGAGATCGTGCCCGGCGGCCACCTCGGCATGCTCACCGGTCGCGCGGCCCGGAGGACGACGTGGGTCGCGCTCGACGAGTGGATCGCGCAGTGGTCCTCCGACGCCGCCGGGGCGACCCCCTCCGGCGCTGGGTAGCGTCGCGGCATGAGCGCACTCGCCGGACTCGTGGAGAAGGGCCTCATGGCCCCCGACTGGGCCGAGGCCCTGGCCCCGGTGGACACGCAGGTGGCGGCGATGGGTGCCTTCCTGCGCGAGGAGGTGGCGGCGGGCCACGGCTACCTGCCGGCCGGCGAGCACGTCTTCCGCGCCTTCCAGCGGCCGCTGGCCGACGTGCGGGTGCTGGTGGTGGGCCAGGACCCCTACCCCACCCCCGGACACCCGATCGGGCTGAGCTTCGCCGTCGACCCCCACGTGCGGCCGGTGCCGCGCAGCCTGGCCAACATCTACGCCGAGCTGCGCAGCGACGTCGGCGTCGAGCCACCGCCGCACGGCGACCTGACGGCCTGGGCCGACGCCGGGGTCATGCTGCTCAACCGCGTGCTGACGGTGCGTCCCGGGGAGTCGGCCTCGCACCGCCGCAAGGGCTGGGAGCAGGTCACCGACGCCGCGATCGCGGCGCTGGCGGCCCGGGGCGGGCCGCTGGCCGCGATCCTGTGGGGTCGCGACGCCCAGTCGCTGCGCCCCGCACTGGGCGACGTGCCGGCAGTGGAGTCGGTGCACCCCTCGCCGCTCTCGGCGAGCCGGGGCTTCTTCGGCTCCCGCCCCTTCTCGACGGTCGACCGGATGCTCGTCGAGCAGGGTGGCTCCCCGGTGGCGTGGGCGCTCCCGAAGGAATAAGGTTGAATCCTCAACCATTGATCTGGACGTGACCATGCCCGACGCAGCAACCCCCGCCTCACCCGCGCCCGCGCCCGCGCGCGTGCCCGCCCTCTACATCGGCCACGGCGCGCCGCCGCTGCTCGACGACCCGCTGTGGTCCTCGCAGCTGGCGGCCTGGGCCGGTGACCTGCCGCGCCCCACCGCCGTGCTCATCGTCAGCGCCCACTGGGAGTCGGCCCCGATCAGCCTGAGCGCCAGCGGCGCCCCGCTGGTCTACGACTTCGGCGGCTTCGACCCGAAGTACTCCCGGATGACCTACCGCACCCCCGACGCCAGCGCGCTGGCCGCCCGGGTCGCGGCGATGATGCCCGCGGGCGAGCCGGTGCACCAGCACACCTCCCGCGGCCTCGACCACGGTGCGTGGGTGCCGCTGAAGGTCATGTACCCCGACGCCGACGTGCCCGTGCTGCAGATGTCGCTGCCCACCCACGACCCGGCCCGCCTGCTGGCGATCGGCGAGCGGCTGCGCCCGCTGCGCGACGAGGGTGTCCTGGTGATCGGCTCGGGCTTCCTCACCCACGGCCTGCCCTTCCTGCGCGACTTCCGCATCGACGCCGAGGCCCCTGCCTGGTCGCAGGACTTCGACGCGTGGGCCGCGGAGGCCCTGGCCCGCGGCGACGTCGACGAGCTCGCGGCCTACGCCGACCGCGCACCGGGCCTGCCCTACGCCCACCCCACGGTCGAGCACCTCTCCCCGCTCTTCGTGACCCTCGGCGCGGCCACCCGCGCCGACGACCCGGGCGAGCAGCGCATCGACGGCTTCTGGATCGGGCTCTCGAAGCGCTCGCTCCAGGTCGCCTGAACCCGGGTCCGCCGCCTCAGCCCGGCTCGGGCTCGAGAGGGCGGTCGCTCCACGCGTGGCGCTCCACGCCGTCGTTGACGTCGACGCGGGGCCCGCGGTCGACCAGGCCGACGGCTGCGGCGACCCGCGCCGAGGCCGTGTTGGCGGCCAGCACGAAAGCCACCACGGGGCTGGTGGGGTCGGCCAGGCGTGCGGCCTCCACGCCCGCGGCGGCCAGCTCCGTCGCCAGGCCCCGGCCCCACTGCCCGGTGGCCACGCGGTAGCTGAGGTTCCACGCGCCGCTGCGGTGGCGCTGGGCTCCGCCGAGGCCCACCACGTCGCCGGTGCGCAGGTCGCGGGCGGTCCAGTAGGACAGCCCGTCGGCGGGCCACCGCGCGGCAGCGCGCTCGGCGTACGCCCGGGTGCGGGCGAGGTCGACGTGGCGTGCCGCGGGGTCGAACCACCACCCGCGCGGGTCGGAGAGGATCGCGAAGAGCTGCTCGGCGTCGTCGGGTCCCATCGCGATGAGCGCGAGCCGCGCGGTGGAGCGCGTGCGCAGGTCGGGAGCCGGGGGCACGCCCCCAGGCTCGCACGCCGCCCACCCGGCCCGCGATGATGGTCCCGTGCAGATCCTCTCGATCCAGTCCTCGGTCGCCTACGGCCACGTCGGCAACTCCGCCGCGGTCTTCCCGCTGCAGCGCCTCGGCCACGAGGTGTGGTCGGTCAACACCGTGCACTTCTCCAACCACACCGGCTACGGCGCGTGGCGCGGCCCGCTCCTCGCCCCCGACGACGTGCGCGACGTGATCGCCGGGATCGACGACCGGGGAGTGCTCGGGCAGGCCGACGCGGTGCTCTCGGGCTACCAGGGCGACCCCGCCGTCGGGGCGGTCGTGCTCGACGCCGTGGCGCGGGTCAAGGAGCTCAACCCCGCCGCGGTCTACTGCTGCGACCCCGTGATGGGCGACGTGGGGCGCGGCATGTTCGTGCGACCGGGGATCCCCGAGTTCATGCGCGACACCGTGGTGCCGGCCGCCGACGTCGTCACCCCCAACCACTTCGAGCTCGACTTCCTCGCCGGCACCACCACCACGACGCTGGAGGAGGTGCTGGCCGCGGTCGACGTCGTGCGCGAGCGCGGCCCGCGCGACGTGCTGGTCACCTCGGTGCTGCACGACGCGGTGCCCGAGGGCCACCTCGACGTCGTCGCCGTCTCCGACGCCGGCGCGTGGGCGGTCACCACCCCCCTGCTGCCCCTCGCCCCCAACGGCTGCGGCGACGTCACCGCCGCGCTCTACCTCGCCCACCTGCGCACCACCGGCTCGCCCGCCGAGGCGCTCGCCCTCACCACGGGCACCGTGTTCGCGGTGCTCGAGGAGACCCTCGCGGCCGGCACCCGCGAGATCCAGCTGGTGGCCGCCCAGGGGGCCATCGCCTCCCCGCCGAGGACGTTCGCCCCTCGACGGCTGCGCTGAGCGCCTCGCTACCCTGGAGGACGTGACGAGGTCGAGGTCCCGCTGGGCCCTGGCCGCACTCTTCCTGGTGCTGGCCGGGCTGTTCGGCATGCACGGGCTCGGCGACCACTCCGCGGGCCACTCCGCCCACGTCGCCCCCGCCGGTGCCACCGACCACGGGACCGACCACGGGACCGGCCACGAGACCGAGACGGCCGGCGCGGCGGCCCCGGGCACCGGCCCGGACACGGCGGTGCTGTCGGCGCCCCCGGTGGACGACGGCATGGCCGGGCTGTGTCTCGCGGTGCTGCTCGGCGGCCTCGGCGCCCTGCTGCTCCTCGGGCGTGGACTGCGCCGCACCCCCTGGCTGCTGCCGCGGCTGACCCTCGTCGGGGTCGCCCCGCCGGCCCGTGGCCGCGACCCCGACCCACCGCTGCTCTCCGCGCTCTGCGTGTGCCGCTGCTGAGGAGCCGGTCGTCGACGACGGCCTGCACCTGCGCGCCCGCACACCTGAACCACCGACGAGAGACGAGACAGCCATGACCACGACCCGCACCACCCCTGCCCGCACCACCCACGCCCGCACGCGACGGGCCCTCGCCGCCGGCCTCGCGGCCGCGGCGCTCGCCACCGGCCTGGCGGCCTGCGGCGACGACGACGGCTCCGGCTCCGACACCGGGTCCGCCGCGGTCTCGGTGCCCGAGAGCGCCGACTTCAACGAGGCCGACGTCGTCTTCGCCACCGACATGGTCCAGCACCACGCCCAGGCCCTGGCCATGGTCGACATGACCACCGGCCGCGACCTCGACCCCGAGGTGGCCGACCTCGTCGAGCAGATCCGCTCGGCCCAGGCCCCCGAGATCGAGCAGATGGTCGACTGGCTCACCGCCTGGGACCAGCCCGTGCCCCCCACCGTCAACGACCACGCCAACGCCCACGCCGAGGACGGCACGGGCACGGACGGGTCCGGCGGCATGGACATGGACTCCGACATGCCCGGCATGATGAGCGACGCCGAGATGGACGCGCTGGAGGAGGCGCCCGACGCGTCCTTCCAGGAGGAGTGGCTGGAGATGATGGTCGCCCACCACGAGGGTGCGGTGGAGATGGCCGAGACCGAGGCCGCCGAGGGCGAGGACGCCGACGCGGTGGCCCTGGCGGAGTCGATCGTCGACTCCCAGAGCGCGGAGATCGAGCAGATGCGGGCGCTGCTCGGCGCGTGAGAGCGGTGGTGGGGCGGGTCGTGGAGCCGGTGACAGGAGTCGAACCCGCGACATCTTCTTTACAAGAGAAGCGCTCTACCTACTGAGCTACACCGGCGTGCGCTCGTCGAGCGCGGCGTCATCCTAGACGCCGCGCCCGACGGCGGCGCGAGCCGGGCGGCGCCCGTGGGCGCAGTCGCCGGAGCCGTGCGCCCGGCCGCGCGCGGTGAGGGAGAATCCGCGCCATGAGCCTGCTGCGCGAGCCCCACCACGACGGGTCCCCCGCCTACCTCGACGACGAGTCCCCGACGCTGGGCTGGTCGGTGCGCGTGCGCTGCCGGGTCGCCGCCGACGACCCGGTCGAGCGGGTCTGGATCCGCACGACGTACGACGCGGAGCCCACCTTCCACGCCTGCACCGTGGTCGCGCGCGACGCCCGCGCCGACGGGTCGGTGTGGTGGGAGGGCGAGCTGCCGCTGCACAACCCGGTCACCCACTACCGCTTCCTGCTGGTGGGCCCCGAGGCCGACGGCTCCCCGCAGCGCTGGCTCACCGCCGCCGGCGTCGTCGACCACGACGGCCCCGACAGCCTCGACTTCCGCGTCACCACCCACGCCGGGGCGCCCGACTGGGGCAGGGAGGCGGTGGTCTACCAGGTCTTCCCCGACCGCTTCGCCCGCTCGACGGCCGCCGACGAGCGCGAGACCCCGGCCTGGGCGGTGCCGGCGCACTGGGACGACGAGGTCGTCTTCGAGGGCTCCGACCCGCGCACGCCGCTCCAGCTCTTCGGCGGCGACCTCGACGGCGTCACCGAGCACCTCGACCACCTCGTCGAGGTCGGCGCGACCGTGCTCTACACGACGCCGGTCTTCCCCGGTGAGAGCAACCACCGCTACAACGCCTCCACCTTCGACGGCGTCGACCCGCTGCTCGGCGGCGACGCGGCCTACGCGCGGCTGGCCGAGGCCGTCCACGCCCGGGGGCTGCGCCTGCTCGGCGACCTCACCACCAACCACACCGGCGACACCCACGAGTGGTTCACGCGGGCCGCGTCGGCCCCCGACTCCCCCACCCGCGGGTGGTACTACTTCGCCCACGACGGCAGCTACGAGTGCTGGATGGGCCACGGCACGCTGCCCAAGCTCAACCTCGCCGACCCCGACCTGCGCGCGGCCATGGTCGAGGGCCCCAACAGTGTCGTGGCCCGCTGGCTGCGCCCGCCCTTCTCGGTCGACGGGTGGCGCATCGACGTCGCCAACATGACCGGGCGCCTCGGCGCGGTCGACGTCAACCACGCCACCGCCCGGGCCGTGCGGCGCACGGCGGAGGCCGAGCGCGGCGACGCCTGGGTCATCGGCGAGCACAACCACGACGCCTCCGGCGACCTCGACGGCGACGGGTGGCACGGCACCATGAACTACTCCGGCTTCTCCTGGCCGGTGTGGTCGTGGCTGCGCGACCCCGACTCCCCCGCACGCCCCTTCGGCCGCCCGGTGCCCGTGCCGCGCCGCCCCGGCCAGCAGGTCCACCGCACCCTGCGCGAGTGGCAGGCGCGCTACGGCTGGCAGGCCACCGCCCAGTCGTGGAGCATCCTCGGCAGCCACGACTCCGCGCGCATCCGCACGTTGACCGGCTCCGCCCCGGTCCACCGGGTCGCGGCCGGGCTCCAGTTCACCCTGCCCGGCGTGCCCATGGTCTTCGCCGGCGACGAGATCGGCCTCGAGGGCGTCAACGGCGAGGACGCGCGCCGCCCGATGCCGTGGCACCGCCGCGACGACTGGGACCACGACACGCTCGCGACGTACGCCGCCCTCGCGCGGCTGCGCGCCGCGGAGCCCGCGCTGACCCGCGGGGGCCTGCGGTGGGCCCACGTCGACGACGACACCCTCGTCTTCGTGCGCGAGCACCCCGCGGGGTCGCTCCTGGTGTGCGCGCGACGCGCCGCGGGCGGGAGCGTCGACCTGCCCGAGGGTGCCCTGCTCGCCACCGGCCAGGAGGCCCTCGGCGACGTCGAGGCGCTGCTCGGCACCGAGCCGGGGGGCCCGGGCGGGCGGCTCAAGGTCCGCCGCGGCACCCTGCGCGTGCCGGCCGACGGGGTCGGCGTGCGGGTCTGGCGGCTCTGAGCCGCCCGGGGCCGGCCGGGCGAGGGTCTAGGTTGTGGCCATGGCGCTGCGCATCGTCGCGAGCAGGCCCGATCCCGCGATCGTGACCCTGCCCTGGTCGACCCCGCTGGAGGAGTGGGACGACCGGTTCGTCGTGCCCCTGCCGCGCGGGCTCTCGCGCCACGTCGTGCGCATCGTGCGGCTGCGCGGGCGCACCTACGCGGTGAAGGAGACCGTGGAGGCGATCGCCTTCCGGGAGTACCGGATGCTGCGCGACCTCGGCCGGCTCGGCCTGCCCGCCGTGGTGCCCCAGGGGGTGGTGGCCGGCCGGGTCGACGCCGACGGCGAGGAGCTGCCCGCGGCGCTGCTCACCGAGCACCTGCAGTTCTCGCTGCCCTACCGCAGCCTGTTCAGCCACGGCCTCGACGCCGACGACCTGCCCTCGCTGGTCGACGCGCTCGTGGTGCTGCTGGTGCGCCTGCACCTCGCCGACTTCTTCTGGGGCGACGTCTCGCTGTCCAACGTGCTCTTCCGCCGCAACGCGGGCGGCTTCGCGGCCTACCTCGTCGACGCCGAGACCGGGGAGCTCAACGCCACGCTGTCCGACCAGCTGCGCCAGCACGACCTCACCGTCGCCACCGAGAACGTCTTCGCCGAGCTGCTCGACCTCCAGGCCAGCCAGTCGGTGCGCCACGAGATCGACGCCCACGCCGTCGTCGAGCTGCTGGGGCGTCGCTACACCGAGCTGTGGGACGAGCTGACCGGTGTCGAGCAGTTCTCCGCCGAGGAGATGTGGCGCATCGAGCAGCGCATCGAGCGGCTCAACGACCTCGGCTTCGACGTCGACGAGCTCGACATCGTCACCGACTTCGACGGCGACCAGGTGCGCATCCAGCCCAAGGTCGTCGACCTCGGCCACCACCGTCGCGAGCTGCAGGCCCTCACCGGGCTCAACGTCGAGGACGGTCAGGCCCGACGCCTGCTCAACGACCTCGCCTCCTTCACCGCCCACCACGACCTCGGCCGCGAGGACCGCTCGCTGGTGGCCAACCGCTGGCTGACGCGCATCTACGAGCCGGTGACGGCCCTGGTGCCGCCGGAGGCGCGGGGCAAGCTGGAGCCGGCCGAGGTCTTCCACGAGATCCTCGAGCACCGGTGGTACCTCTCCGAGCAGGCCGGGCGCGAGGTCGACATCTTCGACACCGCCCGCGACTACATCGCCACCCAGCTCACGCGCCGCCCCGACGAGGTCGTCGCCGTCGAGCCCGAGTGAGCCCCGAGCCGGGCACCGGCCCTCACTCGGCCTCGACCAGCTCCAGCTCGACGTAGTCGCGCACGGTGAAGGCGCCGTTGGTCTGCAGCTGCACCGACTGCACCCCTGCGGGCCGGCCGTCCTCGGCGTAGGTGACCAGCGTGACGTCGGCGGCGCGACGGATCTTGCTGCCGATCGCCAGGGCGTAGGCCGCGCCGCCGGTGGTGCCGTTGGTGACGGTGTAGCCGACCTGGTCGCCGTCGGTGGCCTCGACCCGGTCGGGTCCGCCCTGCACGTGCAGGTGCCCGCCCAGGACGAGGTCGGCGCAGCCGCGCTCGAGCACCTCGCGGGCCATGTTGGCGTCGTGGACCACGACGGTCTCGACGCGGTCCTCGGCGCCGCAGGCGGCGTCGGCCAGGCGGGTGCCGACCTCGTCGAAGGACAGCCCGGTCTCGTCGCGCCAGCTGCCCAGGCCGCTCGCGCGGGGGTCGGAGACGCCCAGCAGGTCGCCCCCGCCGGGGCCGTCGACGACCTCGCCGTCGAGCAGGGTCCAGCCACGGTCGGCGAGGTAGCGGCCCACGAAGTCGCCGTTGTCGTGGTTGCCGGTGACGGCCCAGCGGCGGTCGTCGTAGGGATCGCCGTCGAAGGCGGCGTTGAGGGAGTCGAGGGAGAAGGCCTCCCAGGGCTGGCCGGTGGAGGTGTCGTCGCCGAGGTCGAGCACCGCGCTGGCGCCGGCGGCGTCGCCGATGCCGCGGGCCACGGCGTCCATGCCGACGTTGTCGTGGCGGTCGGAGACGACGACCGCCACGGTCTCGCCCTCCGCCGGCTCGTGGAGGTCGAGGTCGGCGGCGGCCTGCGCGGCGTCGGCGTAGAAGACCCGGCTCTTGTCGTAGGTGTCGACGGCGCTGGCGACCAGACGGCTGGTCTCGTCGGTGGTGACGTCGCCGAGCACCTCGACGCCGGCCAGCTCCTCGGGCACGGGCACCCCCGGGCCGAGGAAGTCGTCGAGCGCGACCCAGCGCTGCTCGTCGGTGAGCCGGTCCTCGCGCGGCGCCCACGGCTGCCACAGCCCCGCGACCATCAGCCCCACCAGCGCCACGGCGAGCGGTCCCCGCGGCGTGCGCGCCACGCCCAGCAGCTCGCGGCGGCGGTCAGCGCCCACCAGCACCCACACCAGGAGCGGCACCAGCCCGAGCACCGCGCCCCGCAGGGCGGCGTCGACGGCCATGTCCTCGACCGCCTCGCGCAGCTTGGCCTCCAGCCCCTCGGGCTGGGCGGCGATGACGGCGTAGCGGTCGAGCAGCGCCCCGGTCGTCGTGGCGTCGGTCTTGCCGAGCCTGACGTCGATGCCGATGCGGCTGTCGGAGGCGACCCGCACGTCGGGCAGCACCGGACCGGTCCGCACGACGACCTCGCCGGTGAGGTCGGGGCGCACGACGGCGTCGTGGCTGGCCAGGTTGACCTCGCGGTCGCTGCCGAGGAAGAGCAGCACGGCGGCGAGGGCGGCCAGCACCAGCCAGGCGCCGAGGTAGCCCGCGACGACCGCGGCCGTGCTCCACGGCCGTCGCCGCACCGGGCCGGTCTGCTCCTCGTGCACGGGGTCGGCTCCTGGAGGTCGGGGGGCTGTGCTGGTTGGCCGGGCGGCCTAGCGTGGGCCCATGGCCGCCGACACCGCAGCAGACACCGCCCCCGACAGCACGCAGCAGCCCACGCCCTCGATGTCCCAGTATCGCAGCCTGGGTCGCACCGGCATGCAGGTGAGCCCGCTGTGCCTGGGCGCGATGATGTTCGGCGCCTGGGGCGAGCCCGACCACGCCGAGTCGACGCGCATCATCCACCGCGCGCTCGACGCGGGCATCACCATGGTCGACACCGCCGACGTCTACTCCCGCGGGGAGTCGGAGGAGATCGTCGGCAAGGCGCTCTCCGGCGGGCGCCGCGACCGGGTCGTGCTGGCCACCAAGTTCCACGGCCCCATGGACGTCGACATGGGCCAGCCCGGCGGCGACCCGCTCCAGCGCGGCAACTCGCGCCGCTGGATCGTGCAGGAGGTCGAGCACAGCCTGCGCCGCCTGCGCACCGACTGGATCGACCTATACCAGGTGCACCGCCCCGAGCGGGAGACCGACGTGGAGGAGACGCTCGCCGCCCTCACCGACCTCCAGCGGGCCGGCAAGATCCGCGCCTTCGGCTGCTCCACCTTCCCCGCCCACGAGGTGGTCGAGGCCCACTGGACCTCGGAGCGCCGCGGTCTGGGCCGCTTCGTGACCGAGCAGCCGCCGTACTCGCTGCTTGCCCGCGGCATCGAGCGCGACCTGCTCCCGGTGGCGCAGAGGTACGGCATGGGTGTGCTCCCGTGGAGCCCGCTGAACGGCGGCTGGCTCACCGGCCGCTTCCGTCAGGGCCAGGACGCCCCCGACAACCACCGCTCGCGCCTGCGCGCGGGCCAGTACGACCTCACCGACCCCGCCAACCAGCGCAAGCTGGAGGCGGTCGAGCAGCTCGCGCTGCTCGCCGAGGAGCTCGACCTGACGCTGGTGCACCTCGCCCTGGCCTTCGTGCTCCAGCACCCGGCGGTGACCGCGCCGATCATCGGCCCGCGCACCATGGAGCAGCTGGAGACCCAGCTGGGCGCCGTCGAGGTGCGGCTGACCCCCGACGTGCTCGACCGCATCGACGAGATCGTGCCGCCCGGCACCGACCTCGCCGCCGCCGACCGGGGCTACGTGCCGCCCTCGCTGGAGGACCCGTTCCTGCGTCGGCGGCGCACCGCCTGACCCGCCTGGGTCAGGCGCGCGCCCGGGCGATGGCGTAGAGCGTGACCGAGGCGGCGACGCCGGCGTTGAGCGACTCCACCTGGTTGGCCATGGGGATCGACACCAGCTGGTCGCAGGTCTCCGACACCAGGCGCGAGAGGCCGTTGCCCTCCGAGCCCACCACGACGACCAGCGGGCCGTCGGCCAGTTCGAGCTCGGGCAGGGTGACGTCGCCGTCGGCGGCCAGGCCGATGACCATGCAGCCGGCGTCCTGGTAGGCCTTGAGCTGGCGCACGAGGTTGACCGTCTGGGCCACCGGGATGCGCGCTGCGGCGCCCGCGCTGGTCTTCCACGCCGAGGCGGTCATGCCGGCGGCGCGGCGCTCGGGGATGACAACGCCGTGTGCGCCGAAGCCGGCCGCGCTGCGCACGACGGCCCCGAGGTTGCGGGGGTCGGTGACCTGGTCGAGCACCACGATGAGCGGCTTCTCGCCGGCCTCCTCGGCGCGGTCGAGCAGGTCGTCGGCGTGGGCGTACTCGTAGGCCGGGATCTTCGCGGCCAGGCCCTGGTGGACCGCACCGGCGGTGAGGCGGTCGAGCTCCTGGCGGCCGACCTCAAGCAGGCTGATGCCCTTGTCCGCGGCCAAGGCGAAGGCCTCGCGCAGCCGCCCGTCGCGCTCGGCGCCCTCGGCGACGTAGACGCCGGTGACCGGCACGCCCTCGCGCAGCGCCTCGACCACCGAGTTGCGCCCGGCGATCCACTCGATGTCGGTCGAGCCGGTGCGTCGCCGCTTCTGCGGGGTGCGCTCGGCCGACTTCTCGGCGCGCTTCTTGGCCTTGTGGGCCTGGTGGTAGGGCCGGTCGGTGGCCTTGGGCGTGGGGCCGCGCCCCTCCAGGCCGCGGCGGACCCGCCCGCCGGAGCCGGCGGTGGGGTTGCCCTTGCCGGTCTTCTTGATCGCGCCCTTGCGCTGGGAATTACCGGGCATCGGTCAGGCTCCACTTCGGTCCGTCGGGGGTGTCCTCGATCGCGATGCCGGCGTCCTTGAGCCGGTCGCGCAGCGCGTCGGCCGTGGGCCAGTCCTTGGCGGCCCGGGCCGCGTCGCGCTGCTGGAGGAGGCCGGCGACGAGGACGTCGACGGCATGGGTGAGCTGGTCGTCGGCGCCCGCGGCCGGACCCCAGGCGGGGTCGGCGGGGTCGAGGCCGAGCACGGCGAGCATGGCGCGCACCCCGCCCGCGAGCTCCCGGGCGCCGGCGTGGTCGCCCGCGGCGAGCAGGCGGTTGCCCTCGCGCACGGCGTCGTAGAGCACGGCCACCGCCGCCGGGGTGCCGAGGTCGTCGTCCATCGCCGCAACGAAGGCCGCGGGCAGGGCGTCGGCGGGCTCGACCGGCCCGCCGGCGGCGGCGACGCGGTCGAGGAGGCCCTCGATGCGTCGGAAGCCCTGGGCGGCCTCGTCGAGCGCCTCGAAGCTGAACTCCACGTGGCTGCGGTAGTGGGCGGCCACGAGGTAGAACCGCAGCTCCACCCCACGCACGCGCTGGAGCACCGAGGGGATGGAGAGGGTGTTGCCCAGCGACTTGCTCATCTTCTCGCCGGCGGTGGTGATCCACGCGTTGTGCAGCCAGTACGACGCGAACGCGTGACCGGCCGCGCGGGACTGGGCCTGCTCGTTCTCGTGGTGGGGGAAGCGGAGGTCGACGCCGCCGCCGTGGATGTCGAAGGCGGGGCCGAGGTACTTGCCGGCCATCGCGGAGCACTCGATGTGCCAGCCCGGCCGGCCGCGGCCCCACGGGCTGGGCCACGACGCGGTCTCGGGCTCGGTGGTCTTGCGGCCCTTCCACAGCGCGAAGTCGCGGGGGTCGCGCTTGCCGCGGGGGTCGGCGTCCTCGGCGGCCTCCATGTCGTCGATGCCCTGGCGCGTCAGCTCGCCGTAGGACGGCCACGACCGCACGTCGAAGTAGACGTCGCCCGAGCCGTCGGCGGCGGCGTAGGCGTGGCCGCGCTGCACCAGCGCGCCGATCAGCTCGACCATCTCCGGCACGTGGCCGGTGGCGGCGGGCTCGTAGGTCGGCGGGGCGACGTTGAGCGCGGCGTAGGCGCGGTCGAGCTCGCGGTGCATCGCGTAGGCCAGGTTGAACCAGGGCCGGCCCTGGTCGGCGGCCTTGGTGAGGATCTTGTCGTCGATGTCGGTGACGTTGCGGATGAAGGTGACGTCGTAGCCGCTGTGGCGCAGCCAGCGCTGGAGCACGTCGAAGTTCACCCCCGAGCGCACGTGGCCGACGTGCGGCTCCGACTGCACGGTGAGACCGCAGAGGTAGAGACCCGCCCGACCCTCGACGAGGGGGACGAAGTCGCGCACCTCGCGCGTCGCGGTGTCGTAGAGCCTGAGCGTCACGGGCCCAGTCTAGGAGCGCGGGGCCCCGCCCGGCGCATCCCCGGATCCTGTGACTGCTGTGACGGGAGTGACTTATCGTGGCGGCATGCGTCCTCCCCGCCGTCCCGCCGCCTCCCGCCTGCTCGGCGCCCTGCTCGGCGCCGCCCTCGTCGCGCCGCTGGCCCCCGCGACCGCCGCGACCGGCTCCGCGTCGGCGGACCCGGCGCCGGCCGAGCGGCGCGCCAGCACCCGGCAGGTCGACCAGACCCGCTTCGAGGGCGCGAAGGCCTTCCGCGCGGGACAGCTGGCCGGCACCCGCGTCGCCCGCGACCGCGTCTTCCTCGGCGAGCCCGTGGCCACCCGCGGCTACGATGGGCGCACCTACGACGTGGGCCGCTGGACCGGCCGCTGGGTCGAGCCGGGCTTCGGCCTGACCCAGCTCGTGGCCTCGTGGGAGGCGCGCACCCCCGGCGACAGCTGGGTCGAGGTCGAGGTCCGCGGCCGCGGCCCCGCCGGGAGGGTGACCGGCTGGGACACCCTCGGCCGCTGGGCCGCCGACGACCGCTTCGTCCAGCGCACCACCGTCTCCGGCCAGGACGACGACGACACCTCCGTCGACGTCGACACCTGGAAGGTGGGCGGCACGGCCGGCATGGCGGCCTGGCAGGTGCGGGTCTCGCTGATGCGGCGAGCGGGCGCGTCGACCAAGGCGCCGTCCTTCGGCTCGGTCGGGGCGATGTCCTCGCGGCTGCCCACCGGCGACGTCACCACCTCCAGGCCCGGCGTGGCCCGCGGCGTGGTGCTCGACGTGCCCCGCTACTCCCAGATGATCCACCAGGGCCACTACCCGCAGTGGGGCGGCGGCGGCGAGGCGTGGTGCTCCCCCACCTCGACCTCGATGGTCCTGGCCTACTACGACGCCCTGCCCTCCCCCGGCTCCTACTCCTGGGTCGGCCAGGGCCACGTCGACCCGTGGGTCGACGCCGCCGCCCGCAGCACCTACGACCACGCCTACGACGGCACCGGCAACTGGCCCTTCAACACCGCCTTCGCCGCGCTGCACACCACCTCGCCCGAGGGCGGCGGCGCCTTCGTGACCCGGCTGCGCTCGCTGCGCGAGGCCGAGCTGATGATCAAGGCGGGCATCCCGGTGATCGCCTCGATCTCCTTCGGCTCCGGCGAGCTCTCGGGCGCGCCGATCTCGGCCTCCAACGGCCACCTGCTGGTCATCGTGGGCTTCACCGCCTCGGGCGACGTGGTGGTCAACGACCCCGCCGCCCGCGACCGCACCGGCGTGCGCCGCACCTACGACCGCGGACAGTTCGAGGACGCCTGGCTGCCCACCTCCGGCGGGCTGGCCTACCTCGTCACCGACGCCGAGCACCCCCTGCCCGCGCCGCGCGAGCACTCCAACTGGTGACGCCCTAGGCGGAGGCGGTGAAGTCGCGGGCGTCGAGGCCGGTGGCCCCGTCGGGCAGCACGTCGCGCTCGACGGCGGTCTGCACGAGGCCGTCGGCGTCGGTGGCCCGCACCCGCACGAGGTGGTCGCCGGGCTCGACCTCGGCCGTGCCGGTCCACTGCACCCAGGTGTCGTCGCTCGGCACCCGGCCCAGCTCGGCGGGCAGCCACGGTCCGCCGTCGACGCTGAACTCCACCGCCGAGATGCCGGTGTACTGCGACCAGGCGACGCCGCCGAAGCGGACCTCGCCGGCGGCGACCTCGGCCCCGGAGGCGGGCACGTCGACGCGCGAGGACATCTTCACGGGGCCCATCTCGCCCCAGCCGCGCTGGGTCCAGTAGGCGTCGACGTCCTCGAAGCGGGTGACCTCGTAGTCGACGACCCACTTCGTGCCCGAGACGTAGCCGTAGAGCCCGGGCACGATCGTGCGCACGGGGAAGCCGTGGTCGATGGGCAGCGGCTTGCCGTTCATGGCCACCGCGAGCATCGCGTCGCGCCCGTCGGTGAGGGCCGCCAGCGGGGTCGAGCAGTTCCAGCCGTCCTCCGAGGTCTGGAGCACGCAGTCGGCACCGTCCTGGACCCCGGCGCGCTCGAGCAGGTCGGCGACGCGCACCCCGCTCCACCAGGCGTTGCCGATGAGCGTGCCGCCGACCGGGTTGGACACGCAGTTCAGGGTGATCCAGGCCTCGGTGGTCTCGCTGTCGAGCAGGTCCTGGTAGGTCACGACGACCTCGCGGTCGACCATCCCGTGGATGCGCAGCGACCAGTCGACCGGCTCGATGGTCGGCACCACGATGGCGGTGTGGATGAGGTAGAAGTCGTCGTTCGGGGTCATCCACGACGAGATGCCCTCCACCGGCAGCCGCGCCCCGGTCGGCAGCGTCGGCTCCGTGACGCCGTCGAGCTTCAGCAGCCGCCGGGTCTCCTCCACGTGGCGTCGCCCGGAGCCGAGGACGCGCCCGGCCACGCCGAGCACGACACCGACGCCGGCGATCAGCCCCGCCCGCAGCAGGAACGTACGCCGCGTCGCGCGGTCGGCGCCCTGCGCGACCGGGTCGGTGCCGTCGACCTCGGCGGCCGCCGCCGTGAGCCGCTCGGCGCGGCGCAGCGGCTCGGTGAGCAGCGAGAGGCACACCACCCAGGTGACGTAGCCGACCGCGACGGGCACCAGGTCGATCGAGCCGGCGCTGCGCTGGAGCAGCACCGCGGTCGCGGCGAGCGCCGCGAGCAGCGAGTAGACGAGCACCGGCGCCCACCAGCGGGTGCGCGCCAGGCGACCCGTGCCCCAGAAGAGCCACGAGACCAGCAGCAGGATGACGAGCACCAGGAAGGGCTTGTCGAAGGTGCCCAGGAAGCGGATGGCCCGCTCGGCCACCGGGCCGGGCGTGAGGCGGATGACCAGCTCCGCGATCGCCACGACCGGCGACTCGCGGATGGTCATGAGCATCGCCGCCGCGTAGCTGGTCAGCAGGCCGGCCCAGCCGGCGACGAGGCCGGCCGGGGGCCAGAGGTCACGGGGGCGTTCCACCTCTTGATTGTGGCTCAGGCATCATCATCGCGTGCACGAACCCCCGTCAGGACCCCGCGTCGGCATCGGCACCGACGTCCACCGGCTCGTCGAGGGCCGCGCGATGCACCTGGCCGGGCTGTCCTGGCCCGAGGAGACCCACGGGCTGGAGGGCCACTCCGACGCCGACGTCGCCGCCCACGCCTGCTGCGACGCGCTGCTCTCGGCGGCCGGGATCGGCGACCTCGGCTCCCACTTCGGCACCGCGGAGCCCGCCTGGGCCGGCGCCTCGGGGGCCACGCTGCTCGCCGAGACCGCGCGACGGGTCCGCGAGGCCGGCTTCACCATCACCCACGTCGCCGTGCAGGTCATCGGCAACCGGCCCAAGGTCGGCCCGCGCCGTGCCGAGGCCCAGGCCGCGCTCGGCGCCGCCGTGGGCGCGCCGGTGTCGGTCTCGGCCACCACCACCGACGGCCTCGGCCTCACCGGGCGCGGCGAGGGCGTCGCGGCCGTCGCCACCGCGCTGCTGCAGGCGCTGGGCGAGGAGACGACACCACGGACCGCCCACCAGCAGGAGTGACCCCGGGCCGCGGCGGCCGGATCAGGCGGCGTCGACCTTGCGGTGCCCGACGTGCACGACGCCGTCGAGCACCTTGACGCAGTAGACCGGCACCGAGACCCCGAGGTCGTCGAGGCAGCGGCCGGTGCGCAGGTCGAAGGCGTGCTTGTGCGCCGGGGAGGCCACGAAGGGCACCCCGGAGCGCTGACCCACGATCCCGCGGGCGAGCATCGAGGCCTTGGCGAACGGGTCGTGGTTGCCGAGGGCGTAGACGGTGTCGTCGGCGCGCCGGAACAGCGCGACGGCCTGGCCATGGACCAGCGCGGTGGCGCCACGGTCGACCTCCAGGTCCACGACGCGGCAGACCGGCTGCCACTCGTCCTGGCTGGCTGCGCGTGCCGGACGCGGGGTCATCCGCGCCCTCCGGCGGGCCGAGTCATCGCCATGGAGGTGCCTCCTTCACCCGGTCGACGCTAGGTCTGGCGTGTTCGGTGCCGGTTTCGCCGTGTTACGGGCGTGAAAACCCTTCCTGCGCGGCGACCTCTTGTGGGCGGTGACCTGGGTCACCTACAGTCTGAACATCCGTGACTGACATATGCACATATGTGCAAAGGAGCCTCCTGTGACCTCTGCCCCTCTCGCCGACGCCGGACGCGCGCGTCACGCGCTGCTGACCATGTGGACCATCCGCCGCTTCGAGGAGGCGGTCGACGACCTCTTCGCTCGCGGGCTCATGCACGGCACGATGCACCTCTCGATCGGCCAGGAGGCGTCGGCTACCGGCGCCTGCATGGCCCTGCGCAGCGACGACGCCATCACCTCCACCCACCGCGGGCACGGACACTGCATCGGCAAGGGGGCCGATCTGACGCGGATGATGGCCGAGCTCCTGGCCAAGGAGACCGGTTACTGCCGTGGTCGGGGCGGCTCCATGCACATCGCCGACGTCGCCACCGGCAACCTCGGCGCCAACGGCATCGTCGCGGGCGGCATCCCGATCGCCACGGGCGCCGCGCTGGCCTACCAGCTGCGCGGCGAGGACCGCGTGGTGGCCTGCTTCTTCGGCGACGGCGCGGCCAACGAGGGCGCCTTCCACGAGGCGGTCAACCTGGCGGCCATCTGGAAGCTGCCGGTGGTCTTCATCTGCGAGAACAACAAGTACGGCATGTCCTTCTCCACGGAGAAGTCGATGGCGGTCGCGCACGTCGCCGACCGTGCCTCGGCCTACGGCATCCCGGGCGTCACGGTCGACGGCAACGACGTCGAGGCGGTCCACGCCGCGGTCGCCGACGCGGTCGCCCGGGCCCGCTCGGGCGCGGGACCCACCCTGGTCGAGAACGTCACGTACCGGTGGAAGGGCCACTCCAAGTCCGACAAGAACCTCTACCGGACCAAGGAGGAGATCGCCGAGTGGCGGGCCCTGGACCCGATCGTGCGGTTCGAGGCCGTCGTCCAGGAGCGCGGGCTCCTCGACGAGGCCGCCGTGCAGGCCGTGCGCGACGAGGCCAAGCAGGCCATGCGCGAGGCCGTGCGTGCCGCCAACGCCGCACCCGACGCCGACCCCTCCGACCTCCTCGACGCCGTCTTCGCCCCGGCCTGACCCGCCGCGGCCCACCCGACCCCACCGCACAGGAGCAACGACCATGACCAGCACCACCCTCGACCCGGGCGCACCGACCGCCGGCGAGCGCGACCTCACCTACTCCGAAGCCGTGCGCGAGGCGATCGGCCAGGCCATGGAGGCCGACGACCGCGTCTTCATGCTCGGCGAGGACATCGGCGTCTACGGCGGAGCCTTCGGCGTGAGCGGCGACCTCTTCCACCGCTTCGGCGGCGAGCGCATCCGCGACACGCCCATCTCCGAGCTCGGCATCGTCGGCGCCGCCGTCGGCGCCGCACTGGCCGGCATGCGTCCGATCGTCGAGATCCAGTTCTCCGACTTCACCAACCAGGCGATGGACCAGATCGTCAACCAGGCCGCCAAGATCCACTTCATGCTCGGGGGCGCGGCGAGCGTGCCGATGGTGCTGCGAGCCCCTCTCGGCTCCGGCACAGGCGCCGCCGCCCAGCACTCCCAGAGCCTCGAGGCGTGGTTCGCGCACGTGCCGGGCCTGAAGGTGGTCATGCCGGCCACCCCCGCCGACGCCAAGGGCCTGCTGCTCTCGGCCATCGACGACCCCAACCCGGTCATCTTCCTCGAGCACAAGCTCCTCTACCGCACGTCGGGGCCGGTCCCCGTCGAGCCGCTCCGCGTCCCGCTCGGACGGACGGCGGTGCACCGCAGGGGCGCCGACCTCACCGTCGTGGCCACCGGCGTGATGGTCTCCCGGGCCCTCGACGCCGCCGCCGTCCTGGCCGACGAGGGCGTGGACGTCTCCGTGCTCGACCCGCGGACCCTCACCCCGCTCGACGACGCCCCGATCCTCGAGGACGTCTCCCGGACCGGGCGCGCCCTGCTCGTGCAGGAGGCGCCGGGCCATGCCGGCTTCACCGCGGAGATCGCCGCCCGCATCACCGAGTCCCCGACGCTCTACCGCCTCCTCGCTCCCGTGCGCCGCCTCAGCGGCCTCGACGCCCCCATCCCCTACGCGCCACAGCTGGAGCGCGCCTCCGTGCCACAGGTCGACGACATCGTCGACGCGGCCCTGACGCTCATGAAGGAGTCCTGATGGCACGACTGGCCATCCGCATGCCCAAGATGTCGATGACCATGACCGAGGGCGAGGTCTCGTCCTGGATGGTCAAGGTCGGCGACGTCGTCGAGACCGGCGATGTCGTGTGCGAGGTCATGACCGACAAGGTCGACATGGAGGTCGAGAGCACCGTCTCCGGCACCCTGGTCGAGATCGTGGTCGAGACCGGCCTGGTCGACGTGGGCGAGCCGATCGCCTGGGTCGAGGGAGAGGATGACGGCGGCGCCTTCGGCGACCTCCTGTCCGAGCCGGACCCGGAGCCCGAGCCGGTCACCCCCTCGACGGACCCCGGCGACCTGGGCGTCCCGGACACCGAGGCCCCCTCGACCACGCTAGCCGCGGAGACCCGGGCCCCGCTCGCCCCGCCCGAGGCGGACCAGGGAGCGTCTGCCGGACCGGCCGCCGCGGTCCCGCGGGCGCGCGCCCTGGCCCGGCAGCACGGCATCGACCTCGGCGCCGTCACCGGCACCGGGCCCGAGGGCCTCGTGCGCGTCGGCGACATCGAGGCCCTCGTCGCCTCGGCGGCGGACTCCCCCGCGGCCCCGACGCCCGCCACGCCCGCCGTGACCGCCGTGACCGCCGGGCCCGCACCCGCGGCCCCCCGGGCGCCGAGCACGACCGACGCGGCCTCTCGGCCGGCCAAGGCCCCGCAGGACCGGCGTACGGCGATCCGGGTCGCCGTGGCCCGCGCGATGGCCCCGAGCGCGGCGGTGCCGCAGTTCACCGTGTGGCGCGAGCTGCGACTCGACGCCGCCGACGCTCGCCGCGGGCGGCTGTCCTGGACCACCGTGCTGCTGCGTGCCTACGCCGCATCGCTGCGCGAGGTGCCCGAGCTGCTCAGCCGGTGGGAGGACGGTCGGCCCGGCCCCTCCACGCCGCCGTCGATCGCGCTGGCCGTGGCCACCGACCGCGGACTGCTGGTCCCGACGTTCACCGAGCCCGACGTCGACACCGCCGCGGATCTCGACGGCGAGATCCGCGCCGTCGTCACCTCCGCCCACGCCGGACGCCTCGACCCGAGCTACATGGGGGTGGCCAACGCCTCGCTCTCCAATCTCGGAGGCATGGGCGTCGACCGCTTCCAGGCACTGCTCACCCCGCCACAGGCGAGCGTGCTCAGCCTCGGCGGCATCGCACAGCGTCCGGTCGCCGTGCCCGGCGGCGTCGGACTGGCCCTGACCCTCCACGCAGGCCTGACGGTCGACCACCGGGTGGCCGACGGGGCGCACGCCGCGCAGCTGCTCGAGAGGATCCAGCACCGGCTCGACGGCGCACTCTGAGACCGCCGCTGGCGCGACCGCCCGACCCGGGCGGTCGCGCCCTCGGTCGCGCCCACGCCCGGATCCCCCCGCCCCGCGGCCCGTTTCCTGCCGACCGCGCCCGACCGTTCCCAAGATGATCACGTTCGACCCTTGACGTGACCCGGCTCACACGCTTACATGATCGAGCACATATGTGATCGACCTTCCGCACAGAGGTGAACATGCCCACTCCCCGCGATCCCGCGATGCTGCTCGCCGCAGCCCGGATGTACTACGTCCAGGGCCGCTCGCAGGCGCAGGTCGCAGACGCCCTGGGCACGAGCCGGTCCAACGTGTCGCGCATGCTCACCGAGGCGCAGAACCAGGGCATCGTCGAGATCCGCATCAACGACCCCGAGGGACGCGTCCACGACCTCGAGGACGAGTTGCGCGACCGGTTCGGTCTGCGTGACGTGCGTGTGGCCCACGCCGGCCTCGTGGCGGGTCTGCGCATCGAGGACCAGGTCGGCACCCAGGCGGCGCGCCTGCTGCTGGACAACCTCAAGGACGCCATGACCGTGGCCCTCTCGTGGGGCCAGGCCCTGCAGGCCATGGTCTACGCGACGACCGCCCAGACCGAGCACCACCGCCTCTCCCTCGTCCAGCTCGTCGGAGGCCTGTCATCGATCAGCAACGAGATCAGCGGGCAGGAGCTGGTCCGCGAGCTCGCCGTGCGTCTCGGTGCCGAGTACCGGTTCCTGCACGCCCCGGCGACCCTCGAGACGCGACGCTCACGCGACGCGCTGCTCGGCGAGTCCTCGATCGCCGACGCGCTCACCGAGGCCGCCCGGGCCGACCTCGCGCTGGTGGGCATCGGCACCCCGACCCACGGGTCGTCGTCGGCGATCCTGGAGTCCCTGAACCTCGCCCCGGCCGAGCTCGACGCCTTCTGGGCCGCGGGCCCGGTCGGTGACGTCGCCGCGCGCTACTACGACGCCGAGGGCCGACCGATCCAGGGCGCGGTCGACGACCGCGTCCTCGGTGTGGACCTGCCCACGCTCCTCGAGATCCCCCACGTCGTGGGCGTCACCTGGGGCCGGGCCAAGATCCCCGGCGTCCTGGGAGCACTGCGCGGCCACCTCATCGACTCGCTCGTCTGCGACGAGACCCTCGCGCGCGGCCTCATCAGTGCCGCACGCACCCGCCCCGACAGCACCGGAGGTGCCTGAGATGCCCGCTTCATGGATCCTCGTCCTCGCCGCCGTCGTCGCCGGTTGGGCCGTGCAGCTGCTGCTCGCCTACAAGCAGTCGATGGCCTTCAACGCCGCCGTGCGGGACCTGCGCCGCTCGGGCACGGTGAGCGTCGGCGCGGCCGGTCGGCGCTACCGCGGCGGCCGCGCCTTCGTCGCGCTCGCCGTCGACGAGCACGGCATCATCCGCGAGGCACTGACGCTGCGCGGCTTCACCACCTTCGCCCGGGCCCGACCGGTGCCCGCGCTGATCGACGCCAGGACCAACCACGTCCTCGGCGACAAGGACTTCCCCACGCTCTCCACACAGCAGCGCGACGCGGCCCGCCAGGCCGTCGAGCTCCTGCGGGCGCGGGACAGGACGGCGGCTCGGGCCACGGCCTAGCAGCACCACTCTCACCGGACCCGGGGTGGAGCCCGGAGCCGGCGAGAGGCACCTCGGTCGAGCGGGCCCACCCGCCGACCACACACACGATGCCGGGCAAGCATCACCGACTGGCCCTCCTGAGGGAGGCCTACTCGACGAGGAGTTCCATCATGCCATTCACCTTCACGGCCGCGGCCCTGCTGCCGCTCGCCGCCGATCCCCAGATCGAGGAGCCGTCCGGCGTCTTCGGCGCGCTGGCCCACGGCGCCGAGTGGTTCATCGGGCTGTTCCAGGCGGGCGGCGAGGTCTTCGTCGGCCTCGTCACCGGCATCCTGCCGACCCTGATCGTCCTGCTGACCGCGGTCAACGCCCTCATCCGCTGGATCGGGCCCGAGCGCATCGACAAGCTCGGCGAGTACGCCGCGCGGCCGGGTGTCCAGTGGTACCCGGTCCGCTACCTGCTGTTCCCCATGCTGTCGGTCTTCTTCCTCACCAACCCCATGTGCTACACGATGGGGCGCTTCCTGCCCGAGCGCTACAAGCCGGCCTTCTACGACTCGGCCGTCAGCTTCGTGCACCCGATCACCGGCATCTTCCCGCACGCCAACGCCGGTGAGCTGTTCGTCTACCTCGGCATCGCCGCCGGCATCACCACCCTGGGGCTCGGCACCAGCGACCTCGCGGTCCGCTACCTGCTGGTCGGCCTCGTGGTGATCCTGATCCGCGGCATCCTGACCGAGCTCATCACCGCCCGGATGCTCTCGCGCCGCGGCACCACCCAGGAGGTCGCGGCATGAGCACCACCACCCCCACCCCGAACAAGGGCGGCTCGGGCAAGAGCGTCGATGCCGTGAACCGCGCCCTGGTCGGTGTCGGCAAGTCCGTCGGCGGAGTCGTCAACACGCTCTACCAGTCGGGTCGCGACACGATCGAGACCGTCATCCGCAACATCCTGCCGTTCATCGCCTTCATCGCGGTGCTGATCGGCATCATCCAGGAGTCAGGACTCGGCGACCTGCTGGCCCACCTCGTGGAGCCGCTGGCCGGCAACCTGCTCGGCCTGCTCGCGATCAGCGTCTTCTGCTCGATCCCGATCCTCTCCCCCGTCCTGGGCCCGGGAGCCGTCATCGCCCAGGTCGTCGGGGTCATCCTCGGCACGCGCATCGGCGAGGGCGACATCCCGCCGCAGTACGCGCTTCCGGCGCTGTTCGCGATCGACCCGCAGGTCGGGTGCGACTTCATCCCCGTCGGTCTCGCCCTCGGCGAGGCGGAGCCGGAGACCGTCGAGGTGGGCGTACCCGCCGTGCTGATCTCACGCCTGGTGACGGGTCCGCTGTCGGTCGTCATCGCCTACTTCGCCAGCTTCGGCCTCTACAGCGCCTCGAGCTGACCCACCACCCCCACCAACACACAAGGACAACCATGAGCGACTACAAGTCCGTCAAGGTCAGCAAGGGCCGGGGAGGATGGGGAGGGCCCCTCACCATCACGCCCACCAGCGAGAAGCCCCTCATCGCCTCCATCACCGGCGGCGGGATCCACCCGGTGGCCCAGCGCATCGCCGAGCTCACCGGCGGCGAGGCCTTCGACGGCTTCAAGAGCTCGGCGCCCTTCGACAAGATCGCGGTCGCCGTCATCGACTGCGGCGGGACGGCGCGGGTCGGGGTCTACCCGATGAAGAAGGTCAAGACGGTCGACATCCACGCCACGAGCCCGGCCGGGCCGCTCGCGCAGTTCATCACCGAGGACCTCTTCGTCTCGGGCGTCAAGACCGAGGACGTGCAGGAGTCATGACGGTGACCAGCCCCGCGACCACGACGGTCTACGAGTCGGTCGTGACCCAGGTCGGCGACCAGGTGGAAGCCTTCCTGGCCCACGGTCTCCTCATCTTCTTCGCCGACGGCTCTCCCGCCGAGCTCCACGACATCTCCGTGCTGCACACGGCGAGCACCGCGGTCGACGGGCCCCGCCCCGGCGACACGGTGCACATCGGCGACACCTCCCTGGAGGTCCTCGCCGTCGGTGACGTCGTCGGCGACAACCTGCTCAACCTGGGTCACCTCGACCTCAAGGCCGACGGACGCAGCCAGGCCAAGCTGCCCGGCGACGTCTGCGTGCGCAAGGGCGACCTGCCCCTGCTCGCGGTCGGCGACACGTTCCGCATCACCCGCACCGCGGGAGAGGAAGGCAGCCCATGAGCTACCGAGACAGGCTCCAGCTCCGCCTGGAGGAGACAGGACGCCCGCTGCGCATCGGCCTCGTCGGCGCGGGTCAGATGGGTCGCGGCTTCGCCGCCCAGCTGCTGCGCATGCCCGGCATCACGCTGTCCGCCGTGGTCGACGTCCAGCACGAGCGTGCGGTGGAAGCCCTCACCCAGGCGGGGATCACCCCCGTCGAGACGCTCGGGCCCGACGACGCGGCCCGAGTGGTCGAGGCCGGCGGCAGCGTCGCTCTCACCCGTCCCGAGGACCTCGGCTCCCTGCCCCTGGACGTCGTGGTCGAGGCCACCGGCGTGCCCGAGGTGGCCGTCAACGTCGCGGTCCAGGCGCTGGCAGCGGGGATCAACGTCGCCACCCTGACGGTGGAGGCCGACGTCACCGTCGGCCGCTACCTGACCCACCTCGCGGGCCAGTCCGGTGCCGTCTACTCTGTGTGCCGGGGCGACGAGCCGGTGGAGACCAAGATCCTGGTCGACTACGCACGCGACCTGAACTTCGAGGTCATCTGCGCCGGCAAGGGCAAGAACAACCCGCTCGACCCGTACGCGACCCCCGAGTCGCTGGCCGAGCGCGCCGGGACGAAGCAGATGAACCCGAAGATGCTCACCAGCTTCGTCGACGGGTCGAAGGCCATGATCGAGATGGCGTCGCTGGCCAACACCACCGGTCTGGGGGTCAGCACCCGCGGCATGCACGGCCCGCCGTCGACCGTGCCGACCCTCCACGAGACGTTCTCCCTCGTCGAGGACGGCGGCGTCCTGGAGAAGGCCGGGGTCGTCGACTACTGCACCGGCCCGGTCGCACCGGGCGTCTTCGTCGTCATCCGCACCGAGGACCCCTACGTCCACCACGAGATGAGCTACCTGCAGATGGGCGACGGGCCCTACTTCGCCCTCTACCGGCCCTACCACCTGGCGAGCATCGAGGCGCCGCTCACCGTCTACGAGATGGTGCTCGACGGGCGTGCCAGCCTCACCACGGAGCACTGGACCGCGGAGGTGGGCGCGCAGACGAAGCGGGCCATGTCGGCCGGTGAGCGGATCGACGGCATCGGCGGCGCGACCGTGCGGGGCATGATCGATCCCGCGGAGGACTTCGCACGGGAGGGACTGGTCCCGCTCGGGGTGCTGTCGGGTGCCGTGCTGACCCGCGACGTCCCTGTCGACCATGTCCTCACCTACGACGACGTGGCCCTCGAGGAGTCCTCGCTCATCGTGCGGATGCGACGCATCCAGGAGGCGATGGACACCCCTGGAGCCGAGGTCCCGGCGCTGGGCGACCTGCAGCGACGGCTCGTCGCGGGCTGAGCAGACCCACCCGGCACGACGTCCGGGCGGATCGGGAGGAGGACGACGTGACCGCTACGCTCCGTGCGTGCGACCACGCCCCTCCCGTCCGCTCGGACGGTCCTCGCAGGACGTGTCCGCTCCCCGTGCCGCCGTCGTCATGCTGGCCGCCGGCGAGGGCCGCCGCTCCGGCTACCAGACCAACAAGGTCCTGCTGCCCCTCGCGGGTCGCCGGGTCTTCACGTGGGCGGTGCGCTGGGCACGTGGGCTGGCGTCGGTGGAGCGCACCGTGATCGTCATCCGCGAAGCCGACCGCGACGACGTCGTCGCCGCCGTGGGTCGCGAGGTCGGCCCCCCCGAGGTCACGATCGTCACCGGCGGCGACAGCCGCCACGCCTCCGAGTGGGAGGCCCTCCAAGCACTCGCGCCCGACATCGAGGCCGGCCGGGTCGACGTCGTCGTCATCCACGACGCCGCGCGTCCCCTCGCCGGCACGGCTCTCTTCGCCTCGGTGGTCGACGCCGCCTGGGAGCACGGCGGAGCACTCCCGGTGCGAGAGCAGGCGCACCTGACCGCTCTCGACTCCGGCAGCGAGCCTCCGGACCGCGTCGTCGCCGTGCAGACGCCGCAGGCCTTCCGAGCCGCTCCCCTGCTCGAGGCCTACCGCCGCGCCCATCGCGACGGCTTCGTCGGCACCGACACCGCCAGCTGCATGGAGCGCTACACCGACCTGCCCGTGCACTGCGTCGAGGGCGACGCACGCAACGTCAAGATCACCTTCCCCGAGGACCTGTTCCTGGCCGAGCGCCTTCTCGCCAAGGCCGGCTACGACCTGTCGGGCACCCACGATCCCGATCCCGCTGCCGCTCCGCCGTCGCGACGCTCGGCGCTGCGCCACCTCTGGCCGGGGGGTGACCACGAGTGAGCGTCGAGCAGGCCTCCCTGCGCTGCGAGAGCTGCGAGGAGCTGACCGTGCACGAGCTGCACTACGCGGGCCGGCTCCTCGACGCGGTGCGGTGCACGCGGTGCGGTCGACACCTGGAGCTCTCGCAGCGGGCCCTCCTCCCGGCGTACGTCGTCGACCTCGAGCAACGCGTGGTCAGCAAGCCGGGCCGGATGCTGCGACGCGCCGGCGACGACCCGCTCGGTTTCCTCCGCCAGCTACCGCGAGCGGTGCTGCGTCAGCCGGTGAAGTTCCTCGGCGAGTTCCGCGAGCTCCTGCGCCGCTGACGGCGGGGCCGGCCGCCCTGGTCAGTGCCGCACGGTGCGGCTGAGCTCGTCGACGCACTCCAGCAGCTCGACGGCGGAGCGGTCGTCGACCCGGCGTGCCAGGGAGGGGCCCTTGACCAGCTCCACGTCGCCCCTCTCCCGCATCCACCTGACCAGGGCCGCGGTGTCGTCGAGCGGCGGGACCGCCCCCTCGCTCAGTGCTCGCCCGACGACCGCGCCGGACACGACCGTCGGCACGATCAGCGCTCCGAGCCGCTCGCGGTCGATGGTGCCGGCGATGCGTCCCTCGTCGACCGTCTTCACCGTGTCGGTGACCGGGCGGAATGTCGCCAGCGAGACCTCAGGGGCGAGCAGCTGCTGGTCCAGCACCGAGCGCAGCAGCTCCGCGGAGGCCAGCGGGCACCGGGCGTCGTGCACCAGGAGGGCCCCCGCAGGGCGGGAGGAGCGCGCGCTCCACCACTCCTGCTGGGTCATGACCTCGACAGCACCGCCGCCCCGGGAGGAGCGGACGACTCCCGACCACCCGGCGGCCACCCGGGCGTGGTCCCCGTCGGACACGAGGAGCGTGACCGGGACCTCGGTGCCGGCGAGGGCCGCGACCAACGAGGTGGCGGCGTGCAGGTAGAGCGGTCGACCGTGGAGTGCCTCGAAGGCGAGGCCGTCGCGTCGGCCCACGACGAGCACCGCCTCGGTCCCCCGTGGGTGCGTCGATCGCGCGGCCGGGCTCATGGGCCCCACGGTAGACGGCCCCCGCGCGACCTCAGCCCTCGGCCGACGCCGGGCGGGTCTCGCGCTCAAGCAGTACGACGTCCTCGCGCGTGGTCACCCGACGGCCCGCGGTCGGCGCCCTGACCCGGACCACCTCGTGGTGGGTCTCCAGCGCCGTCACCAGCGCGTCCAGGTCGCCGTCGTCGACGAGTCCGGAGGGACTGTCGCCGAACGACCCGAGCGCGACCTGCGCCACCACCGCGGCCGGCAGCACCACCGGCGACGCGGCGTCGGGGCGTCCCTCGGAGCCCCCGGTCACGCCGACCACGACGGCGTCGCGCTCGACGGCGGCCCGCACGCAGGCGGCCAGGAACGACGCGGGGGTCATCGGGCACAGCGCGTCGTGGAGCACGAAGGGCTCGCCGGCGTCCGCGACTCCCTCCCAGCCGGTGCCGAGGTCGACGGCGGTGATGCCGGCGTCACCGAGCGCCCAGGAGGCGCAGGCGACCAGCGCCTCGCCGTGGATGAGCGCGTAGGGCAGCGAACCGCGCCCCTGCTCGACGACCGCCCCGAGGGCGGGCTCGGGCTCGACGTCGGGGTCGGGGTCGGGGAGGACGACCGGGACGGCGTCGTGCGGCGCGGTGCTCATGACCGCCCACCGTACGGCGTCCCGGGCCCGGCGTGACGGCTCGCGACGCGACGAGGCCCCCGGGTGGTCCCGGGGGCCTCGTCGGTGGTGCGGGTGACCCGACGCGTCGGGTCGGGGCTCAGGACGCGAGCACCTCGTCGAGGAGGGTCTCGGCCTTGTCCTCGTTGGTGTGCTCGGCCAGGGCCAGCTCGGAGACGAGGATCTGGCGCGCCTTGGCCAGCATCCGCTTCTCGCCGGCCGACAGCCCGCGGTCGCGCTCGCGGCGCCACAGGTCGCGCACGACTTCGGCCACCTTCATGACGTCGCCGCTGTGCAGCTTCTCCAGGTTGGCCTTGTAGCGGCGCGACCAGTTGGTCGGCTCCTCCACGTGGGCCGCCCGCAGCACGTCGAAGACGCGCTCCAGGCCCTCCTTGTCGACGACGTCGCGGACGCCGACCAGGTCGAGGTTGCAGGCCGGCACGCGCACGACCAGGTCTTGCTGGGCCACGATCCGAAGGACGAGGTACTGACGGTCCTCCCCCTTGATCGTCCGCATCTCGATGTCCTCGATGACTGCGGCCCCGTGGTTCGGGTAAACAACCGTTTCGCCGACGGTGAATGTCATATGTCAGGTACCCCTTCCTAGGCCTCTATCTTAACACGACCTGAGAATGTCGACTGACACGTTTGCGCAGGTCAGAGGCCCCTTCAGGGCTTGACAGATATCGAGACGTGTGATGCGGACGACTCCGGGACCCCCGCCGGCACACCCTTCGGGACCCTCGTCCGTGCCGCCGGCGCGCCCGTCGCGAGCCTCCTCGGACCCGGGCGCCGACCGCGACCCGCGGGCTGGTTCTGCGCGGATCCGACCGGCCGTGGCCGATACTCCCCCCATGGCCAGACCGACCCCGTGGCGACGACGCCGCAGCAGCGGCGAGCAGCACGAGACCAGCACCCCGGCTCCCGCCTCCGCGCCCTCGCCCGCTCCGGCACCTGCTCCGGCGCCTGCTCCGGCGCCTGCTCCGGCGCCCGCAGCGTCCCGCGACGTCACGGGTCCCGGGGCGCGAGCCGGCGGCACCCTCACCGCCGCGGCTCCCGCGCCCACCTCGCCGACCCCCGCCTCCCCGACCCCCGCCCCTCCGTCCGACGCCACGGCGCGCCGGGGCGCCCTGACCCGGCTGCGCGACCTCACGCCGCTGCTCCTGCTGCACGCCGCCCACCCGCGCCAGGCGGTGCTCACGGCGGCGCTGATGGGCCTGGCCTCGGCCCTGGCCAACCGACCGACGCGCGAGCTGGGCCTGGTGCTCGCCACCGTCCTGGTGGGGCAGGCCGTCCTCGGCTGGCACAACGACCTGGTCGACCGCGGGCGCGACGCCGCCCACGCCGCGAAGGGCAAGCCGCTCGCCGACGGGCGCCTCGAGCCGGGCACGGCGTGGTTCGCGCTGGCCTGCGGGGTGCTGCTGCTCGTGCCGCTGTCGGTCTCGCACGGCGTCACCGCGGGGTCGGCGTACCTGGTCTCGGTCGCGCTGGGGCTGGTCGGCAACGTCGTCCTGCGCAGCGGCGTGCTGTCGTTCGTGCCCTGGGCGGCGGCCTTCGCCCTCTACCCCGTCTTCCTCTCCTACGGCGGGTGGGACGGCGAGGACGCCGGCTCCGCACCCACCGTGGTCATGGTGGTCCTCGCGGCGCTGCTGGGCGTCGGGGTCCACGTGCTGCGCGCCGTGTGGGGCCTCGTGGCCGACAACGAGGACGGCTGGACCTACCTGCCACTGCGCCTGGGGCTCCGGCTCGGCGCCGCCCGGCTGCTGCTCCTCGTGGGCCTCTACCTCGCTCTCGTGGTCGCCGGGATGGTCGTGGCCGGCACCGCCGTCGGGCTGCGCGCCTGAGCCCCGTCGGCGCCCGCTAGGCTGGCGCCACACACGCGCCACGACGACCTGAGAAGGCCACCTCATGCACCTCCCCCGCAGGCTCACGCTCGCCGTGGGCGCGCTCGCGCTCGTCGCGCCCACGCTGACCTCGTGCGGCTTCAACCTCGGCACCGACCGGCCCTACACGCCGGCCGCAGGCACCAACTTCGTCGACGGCAGCTTCAAGGTGCTCGGGGCCACGGTCGTCTCGGCCGCCCCGGGAGCCGGCACCCTCGTCGTGGGACTCAACAACGACGACCCGCTGGAGCCGATCACGCTCACCGCTGTCGACGCGCGCACCAGCCCCGACGACGCCAGCGAGCTGCCCATCGAGGTGGCCTCGTTCGACCCCGTCGAGATCGCGCCGCTGGGCTTCGTCAACCTCGTCGACGTCGACCCCGCCATCGGCGTCACCGGCGACTTCATCGCCGGCGACGTGCTGCCCATGACCTTCACGCTCGAGAGCGGCGAGACCGTCGACCTGGGCGTGCCGGTCGTCGCGGCCTGCGACGAGTACGAGGGCTTCGACGTCGCCGACACCGGCGAGACCCGCAGCGGGGAGGCCGCCGGGAGCGTCGAGGAGTCCTACGACTGCGAGTTCCCCGAGGCCGTGGTCGAGTACGGCCCCGAGACCGAGCCCCAGGGCGAGGTCGAGGGCCCCGGCGGCAACGAGGGCACCGCCCCCGACGAGCCCGTCGAGACCGAGTCGACCCCCACGGAGTGACGATGACCGACACGACCCACACCCTCGTGCTGCTCCGCCACGGCGAGAGCGAGTGGAACGCCAAGAACCTCTTCACCGGCTGGGTCGACGTCGCCCTCACCGAGAAGGGACGCGCCGAGGCCGCCCGCGGCGGGGAGCTGATCAAGGAGTCGGGCCTGCTGCCCGACGTGGTCCACACCTCCCTGCTGCGCCGCGCCATCAACACCTCGGCCCTCGCGCTCGACGCCGCCGACCGCCACTGGATCCCGGTGAAGCGGTCCTGGCGGCTCAACGAGCGCCACTACGGCGCCCTGCAGGGCAAGGACAAGAAGCAGACCCTCGAGGAGTACGGCGAGGAGCAGTTCATGCTCTGGCGCCGCTCCTTCGACGTGCCTCCGCCGCCGATCGCCGACGACGACCAGTGGTCGCAGGTCGGCGACCCCCGCTACGCCGACCTCGGCGACGCGATGCCTGCCACCGAGTGCCTCAAGGACGTCATCGCCCGGATGCTGCCCTACTGGGAGTCCGACGTGGTGCCCGACCTGCGCTCCGGCAAGGTCGTGCTCGTCGCCGCCCACGGCAACAGCCTGCGCGCGATCGTCAAGCACCTCGACGGCATCTCCGACGACGACATCGCCGGGCTCAACATCCCCACCGGCATGCCGCTCGTCTACCGCCTCGACGACGACCTGCGCCCCACCGTGCCGGGCGGGGAGTACCTCGACCCCGACGCCGCGGCGGCCGCCGCCGCCGCGGTCGCCAACCAGGGCCGCTGAGCGACCCCGACCAGCGGGACCGGCGCCCTCAGGCCTGCAGGGCCCGCGGGTGCTCGCCGGTGACGACGAAGACGATCCGGTTGGCGATCGACACGGCGTGGTCGGCGATGCGCTCGTAGTAGCGACCCAGCAGGGCCACGTCGACCGCGGCCTCGACGCCCTCGGTCCAGTCGTCGGAGAGCAGCTGCGCGAAGCTGCTGCGGCGCAGCTGGTCCATGACCTCGTCGTCGCGGCCCAGCTCGATGGCGGCGGTGACGTCCTGGCTGAGGATGATCTGGCCGACGCGCTTGACCATGTCCTCGGCGACCTCGGCCATGCGGGCGATGGTGGGGTGGATGGCCTGGGGCACGGCGACGTTGGGCACGCGCAGCCGGGCGATCTTGGCGACGTGCACCGACAGGTCGCCCATGCGCTCGAGCTCGCTGACCATGCGCAGCGCGGCGATGACCACGCGCAGGTCGCCGGCGACCGGCGCCTGCAGCGAGAGCAGCGCGAAGGCCTGGTCCTCGACCCGCTCGCGGGCCCGGTCGATCTCGACGTCGGCGCTGATCACCTGCTCGGCGACGGCCGCGTCGCCGCTCAGCAGCGCCTCGGTGGCGAGCCTGACGGCGGTCTCGACGTCGCGGCAGATGCCGGCGAGGTCACCGAGGACGGACTCGAGCTGGTCGTGGAAGGCGTCGCGCATGGAGGCAAACGTAGAGAGCCTAGGTGTCCGGCGTGCGAGGAGGGGTGAACGTGCGGTGAACATCGCGAAGCCGGCCGCTCCGCGGTGAGGGCGGGTCCGGGGCCTGCGTACCATTCCGCACGTGGACCCGACGACGCAGGCCTTCCTGGCCGCGATCATCGGGGCCGTCGTCGCCGGCGGCGCCGTGCTCGCGTGGCACGTCAGCGACCGTCAGCAGTACGCCGCGCGCCCGGTCGAGACGCCCGTGGTGCCGCCCGGGGTGGCCACCGTGCTGTCGGTGCTGCGCAGCAGCGCGGTGGTGGTCGACGACGACGACACCGTGCTCAAGGCGTCGGCCCCGGCCTACGCGCTGGGGCTGGTGCGGGGCACCCGGCTGCTCGCCGACGAGCTGGCCGAGATGGTGCGCCAGGTGCGCCGCGACGGCCAGATCCGCGAGACCGAGATCCTCATGACCCGCGAGGGCGTGCCGGTGCGCAACGTGACCGCACGCGTCGCGCCGCTGGGCTCGCGGCTGGTCCTGGCCCTGGTCGAGGACCGCACCCGGGAGCGGCGCGTCGAGGCCGTGCGACGCGACTTCGTGGCCAACGTCAGCCACGAGCTCAAGACCCCTGTCGGCGCGCTGCGCCTGCTGGCCGAGGCCGTCCACGAGGCCTCCGACGACCCCGAGGCCGTCGAGCGCTTCGCCGACCGCATGCTCACCGAGAGCGACCGGCTCTCCAAGCTGGTGCAGCAGATCATCGAGCTCTCCCGGCTCCAGGCCGACGCCCCGCTCGACGCGCCGGTGGCCGTGGACCTCGACGAGGTCGTGCAGGTCGCGGTCGACACCAGCAAGATCGACGCCGAGGACAAGCGGATCTCGGTGATCGTCCACGGCACCGAGGGCCTCGAGGTCTTCGGCAACGAGGGCCAGGTGATGGCCGCGGTGTCCAACCTCGTGGCCAACGCGGTGTCCTACAGCGAGCCCGACTCCACCGTGCTGGTCACCACCAAGGCCGACGACGGCACGGTGGAGATCTCGGTGGTCGACCAGGGCATCGGCATCCCCGCCGGGGAGCTCGACCGGATCTTCGAGCGGTTCTACCGCGTCGATCCCGCACGACACCGCTCGACGGGCGGCACCGGACTGGGGCTGTCCATCGTCAAGCACGTCGCCGCCACCCACGGCGGCGAGGTCCGGGTCTGGTCGGCGGAGGGTCAGGGCTCGACCTTCACCCTCACGCTGCCCCAGCACCACGCGCACGAACGACAGATGCAGGAGGAGAGCCCGTGACACGGGTACTGGTGGTCGAGGACGAGGAGAGCTACAGCGACGCCCTCGCGTACATGCTGCGCAAGGAGGGCTTCGAGGTGGCCATCGCCGCCGACGGCAACGCCGCGCTCACGGAGTTCGAGCGCAACGGCGCCGACATCGTGCTGCTCGACCTGATGCTCCCGGGGCTCCCGGGCACCGAGGTGTGCCGGCAGATCCGGCAGACCTCCCACGTGCCGGTGATCATGGTGAGCGCCAAGGACGACGAGGTCGACAAGGTCGTCGGGCTGGAGCTCGGGGCGGACGACTACGTCACCAAGCCCTACTCCCCCCGCGAGCTGGTCGCCCGCATCCGGGCCGTGCTGCGCCGCGGCACCGAGCCCGACCTCGCCCCGGCCACTCTCGAGGCCGGACCGGTGCGGATGGACGTGGAGCGCCACGTCGTGACCGTCGACGGCGAGGAGCAGCGGCTGCCGCTCAAGGAGTTCGAGCTGCTGGAGATGTTCCTGCGCAACCCCGGGCGGGTGCTGACCCGCGGTCAGCTGATCGACCGGGTCTGGGGCTCGGACTACGTCGGCGACACCAAGACCCTCGACGTGCACGTGAAGCGGCTGCGGGCCAAGCTCGAGCCCGACCCGGGCGAGCCGAGGTACCTCGTCACCGTGCGGGGCCTGGGCTACAAGCTGGACCTCTGACGCCGCGGTGCGCACGGCCCCGACCGCGCGGTCCGAAACCCGCGCGACCGGGCCGGGCGCACGTCCCTAGGGTGGTCGCGTGACCACCCGTCCCTCGACCTCGGCACCCACCTCCCCGACCTCCGACGCCGTCCCGGCCCCCGCCGCGTGGCTGCCGGTCGCCGCGGTCGGGGTGACCCTGGTGCTGTGGGCCTCGGCCTTCGTGGCGATCCGTCACCTCGGGGCCGACTTCTCCCCCGGCGCCCTGTCGCTGGGGCGGCTGGTGGTGGGCTCGGTCGTCCTGGCGCCCTTCGCGCTGGCCCGGGGCCTGCCGCGGGCGACGCCACGGCAGTGGGTGTCGCTGGTCGTGATCGGGGTGCTGTGGTTCGGCGTCTACAACGTGGCGCTCAACGAGGGCGAGCAGCGGGTCGACGCCGGCACGGCGGCCATGCTCATCCAGGTGTCGCCGGTGCTCATCGCGCTCCTGGCCGCGCTCTTCCTGGACGAGCGGTTCACGCCCTACCTCGGGCTCGGACTGGCCCTGGCCTTCGGCGGCGTCGCCCTCATCGGGCTGTCGACCTCGGAGAGCGGCGAGCGCGACCTGCTCGGGGTCCTCCTCTGCCTGCTGGCCGCGGTCGTCTACGCCGTGAGCCTCGTGCTGCAGAAGCCCCTGGTGGCGCGACTGCCCGCGGTGCACGTGACGTGGCTGGCCTGCACGATCGGGGCGGTCGCCTGCCTGCCCTTCGCGGGCCGGCTGGTCGCCGAGACCGCGGCCGCGCCGGCCTCGTCGGTGGCCTGGGTGGTCTACCTGGGCGCCTTCCCCACGGCCATCGCCTTCACCACCTACGCCTACGCGCTGTCGCGGATGAGCGCGGGCAACCTCGGCGTCACCACCTACCTCGTGCCGCCGATCACCATCGTGCTCGGCCTGCTGCTGCTCGACGAGACCCCGCCGACCATCGCCTACGCCGGCGGCGCGCTGGCCCTCGTCGGCGTCGCGGTGGCCCGGCGCCGGCCACAGCCCCGGGCGCAGCGCACGGTCACGGCCCCGTGACCCGTCGGGTCGGCCGCGCGGGCACCGACGCACTGACCGGGCTGGCCGACCGCGCGCGGCTGGAGCGGCGCGCCCGGCGTCTCCTGACCGGGGAACGGCACGGCGACCCGACCCGCCGGGCCGTCCTGATCGTCGACCTCGACCACTTCAAGCACGTCAACGACACGCTCGGGCACGCCGCCGGCGACGCCGTGCTGGTCGAGGTCGCGGCCCGGCTCGAGCGCGCGGCGCGGCCCGGGGCGCTGGTCGCGCGCCTCGGGGGCGACGAGTTCCTCGTGCTCTCCGCCGCCCTGCCGGCCGGCGACGACGGCTCCTCGCTGGCCGGTGCGGTGCGTCGGTCCCTCGCCCCGCCCGTCCGGGTCGACGGGGTGGGACTGCGGGTCGGCGCCTCGGTCGGCGTCGCCCTCGAGGGCCGTGACGGACACGACCTCGTCGAGCTGATGCGCGTCGCCGACCGGGCGATGTACGCCGACAAGGCCCGCCCGGGCGCGCCTGCGCGTGAGGAGGCCGCCGCGGACCCCACGCTCGGCCCCGACCTGCGCGCGGCCCTCGAGCGCCGCGACGGCTCCGAGGCCCTGGGCCTGCACCACCAGCCGCAGGTCGGGTGGGACGGCACCGTGAACGGCTACGAGGCGCTGCTGCGCTGGAGCCACCCCCGTCGCGGGCTGCTCCTGCCCCGCGACGTCCTGCCGGTGGCGCGGGCCGAGGGCGCCCTCACGGCGCTCACGCTGCACGCCGTGGCCCGGGCCCTCACCGACCACGCGGTGCTGGCGGCCGCCGCCCGGCCCGCCGACCCGCCCACCGGCCTGGCCCCCGACGCACCCACGGTGTCGGTCAACGTCGCGGCACGCGACCTGCTCGTCGACGGCTTCGTCGACGACGTCGCGTCGCTCCTGGCCGCTGCGTCGGCCCCGCCGGGGTGCCTGCTGCTCGAGATCGCCGAGCCGGCGCCCCACCCGCGCCCGGCGGTGCAGGCGCTGTTCGCCGCCCTCGACGCCCTCGGGGTCGGGGTGAGCATCCACGAGTTCGGCGCCGGAGCGGCCTCGCTGGCCCCGCTGGCCGGCTACGCGGGTGTGCGCGAGCTCAAGCTCGACCCGGCCCTGACCCGTGCCGTCGCGACCGACCCGGCCGCGTCGCGGCTCGTGGCCGCCACCGTGGGCGCCGCCCACGCCCTCGACCTCGCCGTCGTGGCCGAGGGGGTGGAGGACCCCGGCGTGGTGCCCCGCCTGCGCGACCTCGGCTGCGACCGGCTCCAGGGCTTCCTGGTGGCTGCGCCGCTGCCGCCCGGCGAGGTCGCCGCGTGGCTGGACCGCTGGCGGACCGGCGGGGGCGCTCAGGCGCTGCTCGGGGCCTAGCCGGCCGGTCTCAGTTCTCCGAGACCGGCTCGTGGTCGCTCTCCAGCCAGCCGCGGAAGGCCTCGAGGTTGGCGGTGGACTCCCCGCGCAGCTTGCGCCACTCCCACTCCTTGCGGATGGAGGAGGCGAAGCCAAGCTCGAGGATGGCGTTGAAGGACTCGTCGGCGTAGGTCAGCACCGAGCCGAGCAGCCGGTCGAGCTCGGTCTCGTCGACCGAGCGCAGCGGGAGACGGCCGTCGAGGTAGATGTCGCCGAGCCGGTCCACGGCGAAGGACACGGCGTACATGCGCAGGTTCTTCTCCAGCAGCCAGCGCCAGACGCGCTCGTGATTCTCGTCGGGGTTGCGGCACACGAAGGCGTGCACCCCCAGGGCGTGGGCGCCGATGTCGAGGCGCACGGGGGTCTGCAGCTTCTTCTCGCCGGGCAGAGAGAAGGAGAAGACGCCCTCGGCCGACTCCTCCACCTCGAGGTCGTTGCTGCTCAGCCAGGCCCGGACGGTCGCGGCGGCCGCGTCGCGTGTGGTCATGACACCGACTCTCGCATGCGGGTGCGCGCGCGCTCGTAGACCGCGAGCACCTGGGCGGCGGTGGCCTCCCACGAGAAGCGGCGTGCCTGGGCCACGGCGCCGGCCTCGAGTCGCGCGTGGAGGGCCTCGTCGCCGACCACCCGGGCCAGCGCGTCGGCCCAGGCCCGCGGGTCGTGCCCGTCGACCAGCAGACCGCTGCGACCGTCGTCGACCACCGTGGTCAGCCCGCCGACCGCCGCGGCGACGACCGGGGTGCCGGCCGCCTGGGCCTCGGCGGCCACCAGCCCGAAGGACTCGTTGTACGACGGCACCGCGACCACCGAGGCGGCGGCGTACCACCGGGCCAGGTCGGCCTGGGCGACCGGCGGCACGAAGCGCACCACGTCGGGGCGGCCGGGCGACCCGACCAGGCCGAGGTCGCGGGCCAGGGTCGCCAGGGCCTCGGGGCGGTCCAGACCGCTGCCCGAGGGCCCGCCGACGACCGGCACCACCAGCCTGTGGCGCAGGGACGGGTCGCGCTGGAGCATCACCGCGACGGCGCGCAGCAGCACGTCGGGAGCCTTGAGCGGCTGGATCCGCCCGGCGAACAGCAGCACGTGGGCGTCGCGGGCCAGGCCGAGGTCGTCGCGGGTGCGGGCGTGGTCGAGGGGGCGGAAGAGATCGAGGTCGACGCCGGGGTGGACGACCTCCACGCGGCCGGGGTCGGCGTCGTAGAGGTTGATCAGCTGCTTGGCCTCGAGGTCGGTGTTGGCGACCAGCATGTCGGCGGCCTCGACCACCTGCTCCTCGCCGATGACGCGGGCGGCGGGCTCGGGGTGGTCGCCGACGGCGAGCGCGTCGTTCTTCACCTTGGCCATGGTGTGCATCGAGTGCACCAGTGGCACGCCCCAGCGGTCGCGGGCCAGGGCGCCGACCTGGCCGGAGAGCCAGTAGTGGGAGTGCACGGCGTCGTAGTGCCCCGAGGGCTGGGCGGCCTCGGCCCGCAGCACCTCGCGGGCGAAGACGCACAGCTGCGCCGGCAGCTCCTCCTTGGTCAGCCCCTCGAAGGGACCGGCGTGGATGTGGCGCACGACGAGGCCGTCGCCGGCCTCGACGACGGGCGGCAGCGTGGACCGCGTGGCGCGGGTGAAGATGTCGACCTCGACGCCGCGCGCGGCCAGGCGGCGGGCCAGCTCGATGACGTAGACGTTCATGCCGCCCGCGTCGCCGGTGCCCGGCTGGTCGAGCGGCGAGGTGTGCAGGCTGATCATGGCCAGCCGGCGGAGCTCTCCCACGCTGCGCCACCCTTCCTCGCGTCGTCGCCGGCGCCCCTGCGCCGACCTGCGGGCTCCCGCGGCGCGCGGAGGCCCACGGACCAGAGTGGTCCACCGGACAAGAACCCTGCGGCCCGCCCGGGGATTCCCGACCCGGCGACCGGGTCGTGGACACCTGGCGCCACGCGGCAGGATGGAGCCATGAGCGCCCCCTCCACCCCCGCGACCTCGCCGACCACCGACCCCGGGTCGGGCCTTGCCGACCGTCCGCTCGCCGTGGTCACCGGCGCCAGCAGCGGGATCGGCGCGGCCACCGCGCGCCAGCTCGCCGCCGCGGGCTACCGCGTGGTCTGCGCGGCCCGGCGCGCCGAGCGGGTCGAGGAGCTCGCCGCTGAGATCGACGGGGTGGCCGCGGTCTGCGACGTCACCGACGAGGCGTCGGTCGCCGGGCTGGCCGAGCTCGTCGGCGGGCGTCTCGACGTGCTGGTCAACAACGCCGGCGGGGCCTTCGGCTCCGCCCCCGTGGCCCAGGCCGACGCCGAGGAGTGGCGCCGGATGTACGAGGTCAACGTCATCGGCCTCATGCAGGTCACCCGCGCCCTGCTGCCGGCCCTGCTGGCCAGTGGCGCGGGGGTGATCCTCAACGTCGGGTCCACCGCCGGGCGGGTGGCCTACGAGGGCGGTGCCGGCTACACCGCCGCCAAGCACGGCACCCAGGTCGTGACCGAGACCCTGCGCCTGGAGCTCTTCGACCAGCCGGTGCGGGTGTGCGAGATCGCCCCCGGCATGGTCCGCACCGACGAGTTCTCCCTGGTCCGCTTCGACGGCGACCGGGAGAAGGCCGACGCGGTGTACGCCGGGGTCTCCGACCCCCTGGTCGCCGACGACGTCGCCGACGCCATCGTGTGGATGGTGACCCGACCGGCGCACGTCAACATCGACCAGCTGGTCATCCGCCCCCGCGCCCAGGCCGCGCAGCACAAGGTCCACCGCATCGGCTGACGCGCTGCTGCACCGGCTGTCACACTGACCCGCATGCAGACCATCGGACTCGTCGGCGGCATGAGCTGGGAGAGCAGCGCGGCCTACTACAAGGCGCTCAACCTGGGCGTGGCCCAGCGCCTGGGCGGCCTGTCCTCGGCCAAGGTCGTGCTCTCCTCCCTCGACTTCGCCGAGCTCACGACGCTGCAGGCCCAGGAGCGCTGGGACGAGGTCGCCGCGGTGCTGGTGGCCGCCGCCCAGGGCCTGGAGCGGGCCGGGGCCGACGTGCTGCTGCTGTGCACCACGACCTTCCACCGCGTCGCCGACGAGGTCGCCGCCGCGGTCGACGTGCCGCTGCTGCACCTCGCCGACGTCGTGGCCGAGGCCTGCCTGGCGCGCAAGGTCTCCGAGGTGGGCTTCCTGGGCACGACCTTCACCATGGAGCGCAGCTTCTTCACCGACCGCCTCGCCGACGACGGGCTGACCGTGCACGTGCCCGCCACCGAGCACCACGCCGAGCTGAACCGGATCATCTACGAGGAGCTCGTCCACGGGCGCGTCGAGGACTCCTCGCGCCGCTTCGTGGTCGACCTGATCTCCCAGCTCTGGGACGCCGGCGCCGGCGGCGTCGTGCTCGGCTGCACCGAGCTGGAGCTGCTCGTGCGCCAGGCCGACTCCGAGCTCCCGGTCTTCCCCAGCACCACGCTGCACGTCGAGGCCGCCCTCGACCGCGCCCTGGGCTGATCCGGCCGGGCGGCCCTCAGGCCGGGTCGCCCGGGGGCCGCAGCACGACCTCCACCAGCCGCGCGAGGTCGGCGCCGAGGGCCTGCTCGGGCACCCGCACGTGCGTGCCGGCCACGTCGACGTCGTAGACGAAGCGGTCGGCGCCGCCCGGCTCCTCCGCGCGCGCGGCGGCCGCCGCGAGGTCGACGCGCTCGAGCAGCGAGCGGGCCTCGGCCGCGCGCGGGTCGTCGTCGGCGTCGAGGTCGAGGTCGGCCTCGGCGCGCAGGCCGGCGAAGCCGCCCGTGCGCCGCACCGTCAGCCGACGGCCCGGGTCGGCGCCGCGACC
>NZ_CAKASO010000031.1:0-50418 GCF_916862475.1 Nocardioides sp. Leaf374 | reverse complement strand
GGCCGCGGCGGCAGCGGCGGCGCTGGAGCCCGAGCCGGCGGAGCCGGAGGGGCCCGACGCCCCCGTGGGCGTGGCGGGAGCGGGCACGGGCACGGGGGTGATGCCGCTGCCGGGAGCGAGCGGGGTCGCCGCGGCGGCCAGGAGGTCCTGGCGCATGGCCTCGGCGTCGGGGTAGCGGTCGGCGGGGTCCTTGGCCATGCTGCGCGCCAGGATGGCGTTGGCCCACCGGGTGAAGTCGTCGCTGCCGGTGAGCTGGCGCACCGGGGAGGTCTGGTGGGCGATGGCGATCTCGACGTCGGAGCCGACGTAGGGGGCCGTGCCGGTCAGTGCCGCCCAGAAGAGGCAGCCCAGGGAGTAGAGGTCGGAGGCCGGGGTGGCCTCGCGGCCCTCGCCGCACTCGGGCGAGAGGTAGCTCCAGGTGCCGGCCACCGCGCCGGGGGCCGTCAGGTGGTCGGCCTCGTCGCCGGCGCGGGCGATGCCGAAGTCGCACAGGTAGACGTGGAGGTCGGCGGCGGTGGCGTCGCGCAGCAGCACGTTGCTGGGCTTGATGTCGCGGTGGACCACGCCGGCCCGGTGGGCGTCGGCGAGGGCGTCGGCGACCTGGGCGCACAGGGTCGCGGCCAGCTGCGGGGGCATGGGGCCGCGGGCGCGCAGCTGGCCGCCGAGGTCGCCGCCGGCGACGTACTGCGTCGCGATGTAGGGGCAGTTCTCGTGCTCGCCGTGGTCGTAGATCTCGATGACGTGGGGGGAGTCGAGCCGGGCCAGGAGGGTGGCCTCGCGGTCGAAGCGGCGCAGGAACTCCTCGGAGTCGCCCAGCTCGGCCGAGACGACCTTGAGGGCCACCTGGCGGTGCAGCGACAGGTCGGTGGCGCCGAGGACGACGCCCATGCCGCCCCGGCCGATCTCGTGGTCGATGCGGTAGCGGTCGAACTGGTCACCGACGCGGGGGAGTGAGGCCATGGTGGGCGTCCTTCCCCCTCGCAGGCGACCTGAACCCCGCCGGGAGCACCCGGCTCACCGGGGTCGCTGCGGCGCGGGGCGCCGGCGGCGGCCACTACCCTGGTGCACCGTGACCGACCCCTCGCCCCAGGACCCGACCCACGCCCCGCCCCAGGCCGCGTCTCGCGACGGCGCCGACGGCGGGACCGGTCCCGCACCCCACGTGACCGGCACCGTGCCGACCGGTCCGCTGACCTGCCTGGTCGTGGGCCCCGGTGGTCGCGAGCACGCGCTGGCCCGGGCCCTGGCCCACGACGCGGGCGTCGCCGCGGTGCACGCCGCCCCGGGCAACCCCGGCATCGCCGCCGTCGCCACGCTGCACGACGTGGACGCGCTCGACGGCGAGGCCGTCGCCGACCTCGCGGTGTCGCTGGGCGCCGACCTGGTCGTCGTCGGGCCCGAGGCGCCGCTGGTGGCCGGGGTCGCCGACGCCGTCCGCGCCCGTGGCATCGCGGTCTTCGGCCCGACCCGGGCCGCCGCCGAGCTCGAGGGGTCGAAGGCCTTCGCCAAGGACGTCATGGCCGCGGCCGGGGTGCCCACCGCGGCCGCCCGGGTGTGCACCTCCGCGGTCGAGGTGCAGGCCGCCCTCGACGCCTACGGCCCGCCCTACGTCGTCAAGGACGACGGCCTGGCCGCCGGCAAGGGGGTCGTGGTGACCCTCGACCGCGACGAGGCCGTCGAGCACGCCGCACGCTGCGGACGCGTGGTGATCGAGGAGTTCCTCGACGGCCCGGAGGTCTCGCTCTTCGCGCTCACCGACGGCGCGACGGTCTACCCGCTCCAGCCGGCCCAGGACTTCAAGCGCATCGGCGACGGCGACGTCGGGCCCAACACCGGCGGCATGGGGGCCTACACCCCGCTGCCGTGGGCCCCCGACGACCTCGTCGAGGAGGTGCTGGCCACGGTGCTCCAGCCCACCGTCGACGAGATGGCCCGCCGCGGCACCCCCTTCGCCGGGCTGCTGTACGCCGGGCTCGCCCTCACCTCGCGCGGCACCCGCGTGGTCGAGTTCAACGCCCGCTTCGGCGACCCGGAGACCCAGCCGCTGATGGCGCTGCTCGACTCGCCGCTCTCGCCGCTGCTGGTCGGCGCGGCCACCGGCACCTTGGCCGACGTCGCCCCGCCGGCGTGGCGCCCGGGCGCGGCCGTCGGGGTCGTGATGGCCAGTCGCGGCTACCCGGAGACCTCGTCGTCGGGCGACGTGATCGTCGGGATCGACGCGGCCGAGGCCCTGCCCGACGTGCACGTCGTCCAGGCCGGCACGGCCCTGCGCGACGGCGACCTCGTGACCGCCGGCGGTCGGGTGCTCGCGGTCGTCGCCACCGGGGCCGACCTGGCCGCCGCCCGCCGGGCGGCCTACGACGGGGTCGCCTCCGTCGACTTCCCCGGCGCGCAGCACCGCACCGACATCGCCGCGGGTGCCGCGGCGGGAGGCGGCGCCTGAGGTAGCGCCTGGGGTGGCGCCCGGCCTGCGACCGAGGCGGCTCGCGGCGATCGGGGCGTGAGAGCCCTCGCCGCCTCGCCGCCTCGCCGCCTCGCCGCCGAGGCCGCCGAGGCCGTCGAGGCCGCCGCGGCCGCCGAGGCGCCGTACGCCTGCTGCGTGCCGGGCGTCTGGCCCCTGACGCGGTTCCCGGCTGCCTCGGTTCCGGCTGCCCCCGGGTCCCCGGGCCACCTGCAGGTCCCGGGGTGCGCGGGTCTGCGGCAGGCGGGCGGAGGGCGCCCGGGTCGCAAGCGCCCCGAGAGGCCTCGTCCGCGTGCTAGGGGGAGGGGCACGACCGTGCCCCTCCCCCTAGCACGCTTGCACCACCTCTCAGGGACTCCCTCCTCCTCGGGGCCCTCCGGTCGTCCCCGTGACCCTGTGACCTACCGCGCCCTCGCCCCGTCGTCCACAGGCCGCCCAGCGCGGCGTGCGGCGGGGGTCGCCGCCGTCGTAGCGTCCTGCCGTGTCCCACTCCGACGGCGGCTCCCCCGGGGACGCCCCCGGAGGCCCCGCCGGAGGCACCGAGGGCGACTCGCCGGGTGCGTCCCAGCGGCGGGCCCGCCCGCTCATGACCGGGCGGGAGGCCACGGCGGCCCTGCGCCGGGCCGGGCTGCCCGAGCGCCAGGCCCGGGTGGTGCTCGCCTCGGGGCTCGCGGGGCGCCCCGACCGCGCCGGCTCGGCGCACCTCTTCGACGCCCACCGAGTGCTCGCCCTCGCGCGGCGGCGCGTGCCCACCGACGAGGAGCTGGCAGCGGCGTACCCGCTCGGGCTCTTCCTGGCCCGCCGCGTCGTGCCGGCCGACGCGTCCTGGGACGACCAGGTCGCGGGGCTGAGCCGGGAGTGGGCCATGTCGCCCTTCAGCGCGGTGATGCTCAAGGAGCGCGTGGGGCGCCAGGGCTTCCTCCCCCTGGTCGGCACCACCGGCGGCTTCGTGGCCGTCGCGGCCGAGATCCGCGCCGTCGTGCGGATCGGGAGCCGCACCAGCGACTTCCGGCTCGAGCCGCCCGGGCGGTGGGCGAGCGACCTGCTCGAGACCCGCCTCCCCGCGGGCCCCGGCCCCTCCTGGGTCTTCCTCGGCACCGGGTGGTCGGCCAACCGGCTGGTCCGGCCGCCCCGCGCCGGGTGAGGGGCGCGAGGAGGTCCGGCCCCGCCGTCGGGGAGCGGACGGGCGGCGCGACCGTGGGAGGATGAGGTACGTGACCGTGCCCAACGTCCTCGCCACCCGCTACGCCGCCGCCGACCTCGCCGAGATCTGGTCGCCCGAGCACAAGATCGTCCTCGAGCGGCGGCTGTGGATCGCTGTCCTCCGCGCCCAGCGCGACCTCGGGATCGCAGTGCCCGACGGCGTGGTCGAGGACTACGAGGCGGTCGTGGAGCAGGTCGACCTGGCCTCGATCGCCGCCCGCGAGCGGGTCACCCGCCACGACGTGAAGGCGCGCATCGAGGAGTTCTGCGCGCTGGCCGGCCACGAGCAGGTGCACAAGGGCATGACCTCGCGCGACCTGACCGAGAACGTCGAGCAGCTGCAGCTCAAGCAGTCGCTGGAGCTGCTGCGCGACCGGGCCGTGGCCACCGTCGCCCGGCTGGCCCGCCTGGCCGCCGAGCACCAGAGCACCGTGATGGCCGGCCGCTCGCACAACGTCGCCGCCCAGGCCACCACGCTGGGCAAGCGCTTCGCGACCGTCGCCGACGAGATGCTCATCGGCGTCGAGCGCGTCGAGGAGCTGCTCGCGCGCTACCCCCTGCGCGGCATCAAGGGCCCGATGGGCACCGCGCAGGACATGCTCGACCTGCTCGACGGCGACGCCACCAAGCTGGCCGCCCTGGAGCAGCGCGTGGCCGCCCACCTCGGCTTCGACCGGGTGCTGACCAGCGTCGGCCAGGTCTACCCCCGCTCGCTCGACTTCGACGTGCTCTCCGCCGTGGTGCAGCTGGTCGCCGGACCGTCCAACCTCGCCACGACGATCCGGCTGATGGCCGGCAACGAGATCGTCACCGAGGGCTTCAAGGAGGGCCAGGTCGGCTCCTCGGCCATGCCCCACAAGATGAACACCCGCTCCTGCGAGCGGGTCAACGGCCTCGCGGTGGTCACCCGCGGCTACCTCTCGATGGTCGGCGAGCTCGCCGGCGACCAGTGGAACGAGGGCGACGTCTCCTGCTCGGTGGTGCGCCGGGTGGCCCTACCCGACGCCTTCTTCGCCGCCGACGGGCTCTTCCAGACCTTCCTCACCGTGCTCGACGAGTTCGGTGCGTTCCCCGCGGTGATCCAGCGCGAGCTCGACCGCTACCTGCCCTTCCTGGCCACCACGAAGGTCCTGATGAGCGCCGTGCGCAACGGCGTGGGCCGCGAGAGCGCCCACGAGGCGATCAAGGAGGCCGCGGTCGGGGTGGCCCTCGACATGCGCCGCGGCCAGGCCGACAACGACGTCTTCGCCCGCCTCGCCGCCGACGAGCGGCTCGGCCTGACCACCGAGCAGCTCGACGCGCTCGTGGCCGACCCGATCACCTTCACCGGCGCCGCGGTCGAGCAGGTCGAGCAGGTCTGCCGGCAGGTGGCCGCGCTGGTCGAGCGGCACCCGGCGGCGGCGGCGTACGCGCCCGGCGCCATCCTCTGACCGAGGCCCGCCTCGCCCCGGACCCGACCGTGGGCAGGGCACGGCAGGGCCCCTGCCGTGCCGGTGCCGGCCTCAGGCGCGGGCCCGCTCCAGGCGCAGCGCGCGTACGGCGAGCAGCAGCGCGACGCCCAGCAGCAGCACGCCGGTGAGCAGCGCCGCGCGCAGGCCCGCGCCGGGGGAGAAGGACCCCGCGACCACCTGGTAGACGGTCATCAGCAGCGCCGCGCCGATCGAGGCGCCGATGCGCTGGCCGGTCTGCAGCGCTCCGCCGGCCGCGCCACCGATGCGGGGCGGCACGTCGGCGAGGGTGAGGGTGATGTTGGGGGAGACGACCGCGCCGCCGCCGAGGCCGGCCAGCAGCAGGGCGGGCGCCGCGAGCAGGACCAGCGTGGTGCCCTCGCGGCCCGGCGCCACGAGGGCCACGGCGACGACGCCGACCATGGTGGTGACCAGGGCGGCCACGGTGATCCGTCGGCCGACCGTGGAGATCCAGCGGCCCACCAGCGGGGCGCTGGTGGCCGAGCCGAGCGCGAAGGGCACCAGCAGCAGGCCGGCCATCAGCGGGGTCCAGCCCAGGCCCTCCTGGAGGTGCACCGAGAGCACGAGCAGGAGCCCGGTGAAGCCGGTGAAGTACAGCGTGCCGACGCTGAGGCCGCTGGCGTAGCCCGGCAGGCGGCGCAGCAGCGCGACGTCGAGCAGCGGCGGGTGCCCGCGGCCCACGGTGCGGCGCTCCCAGCGCACGAAGCCCCACGCGAAGAGGGGCACGCCGAGCAGGAGCAGCAGCGGCAGGCGCGCGCCGCTCTCGACGCTCACGACGGGGTAGAGCAGGCACAGCACCGTGGCGCCGAGCAGCAGCGCGCCGGGCACGTCGATGCGTGGGTCGTCGTCGTCCTCGCGGCGGACGCGCTTGGGCACCATCCGCACCACCGCGATCGCCGCGACGACGCCGATCGGCACGTTGATGAGGAAGAGCCAGCGCCAGCCGTCCTCCTCACCGGCGAGCGCGATGATCGCCCCGCCGATGACCGGGCCGGCCGCGGAGGCCGAGGAGACGGTGAACCCGAAGAGCCCGAAGGCACGGCCGCGCTCGGGACCGCGGAAGAGCTGCTGGATCAGCCCGGAGTTCTGCGGGGTGAGCAGGCCGGCGGTGGCGCCCTGGAGGAGCCGGGCCGCGACCACGGTCTCCGCCGTCGGCGCGAGTCCCACCGCGGCGCTGGAGAGCACGAAGCCGGTGAGCCCGATCAGCATCAGCCGGCGACGGCCGTAGGCGTCGCCGAGGCGGCCGCCGGCCACGAGCACGAGGCCGAAGGTGAGCGCGTAGCCGGAAACGACCCACTGGATGGTGCCGGCCGAGGTGTCGAGGCCGGCCTGCATGGAGGGCACGGCGACGTTGACGATGGAGACGTCGAGCAGCGACATGAAGCCGACCACCAGCGACACCCCGAGGATGCGCCAGCGGCGCGGGTCGGGCTCCCACTGCTCCTCGTCGTCGTGGTGGGAGGGGTGGTCCTCGCCGGTCGACGACCTCGGGACCACGCGCTCGCTCACACCGGCCAGCCTCCCCGACCGCCCAAGACCCGGAGGGGTGGGCCGCCCCGGCGGCGGGCGGCGGCGTGCGGCGGCGGCGCCAGATTTGCGGTGGGGCCCGGGCGGCTCGACGCTTGTCGCATGGGCTCACCGGTGACCGTCTCCATCACCCGTCACGTCGACCCCGGGCGCGAGGCCGAGATGGCCAGCTGGCTCCAGGCCGGCACGGCGCTGGCCCAGCGCTTCCCCGGCTTCCTGGGCGCCGGGTGGGTGCGCCCCGAGCGCGACTCGGAGACCTGGCACATGCTCTACCGCTTCGCCGACGCCGAGGCGCTGGCCCACTGGGAGACCTCCCACGAGCGGCAGTGGTGGCGCGACTCCTCGGCCGGGCTCGGGGTGACCGAGTCCCGCGTCGAGCGGCGTACGGGCATCGAGGGGTGGTTCGACGACCCCACCAGCCGCGACGTGCGCGACCTGCGGGTGACCCCGCCGGCGCCGCCGCGGTGGAAGCAGGCCTCGGTGATCTTCATGGTGTTCTACCCGCTCAGCGTGCTGGCCAACTGGGTCGCGGGCCACGTCGTGGCCGACCTCGTGCTCCCGCTGCGCGTGCTGGCCACCGTGCTGGTGATGACGCCGATCATGACCTACCTCGCCCTGCCCTGGATGACCCGGCGGATGGAGTGGTGGCTCCACGGCCGCCCCGCGCCCTGGCGCAGCACGACGCTCCAGCGCCGGTGAGCGGCAGCGCGCCCGCCGTCACGCCCGGCAGGTGCTGACCGCGGGCCAGGACGGCCCCCCACGAGGGGTGGTCCGCGGCGACCGCGCGGCTCCTAGGGTCGGGGGCGTGCCCGACGCGACCCCCTTCGAGCCGCGCGTCGACGACCGCGGCCTCCAGCTGACCTGGCTCGACGCCGACGACGAGCCCCGGGAGGCGCCGGAGGCCACGGTCGCCGCGCTGCGCGAGGTCATCGGCACCCCGCCCGACGACCTGGCCGCCCGCGGGCCGCTGGTCTCCCGGCCCGGGCGCGACCTCGGCCTGGGCGCCGTGCGGGTCGTCTGCGAGGACGGGAGCCGGCACGAGGTCGACGGCCCGCTGCCCGCCGACTTCCCGCTGGGCTACCACCGCCTCACCACCGCCGAGGGCGTCGAGCGGCGGCTGGTGGTCTCGCCCGGTCGCTGCTGGACCCCCGAGCAGCCCACCTGGGGCTGGGCGGTGCAGCTCTACGCCGCGCGCTCGCGCGCCGGCTGGGGCATCGGCGACCTGGGCGACCTCGCCGCGCTGCGCCGCTGGACCGAGCGCCTGGGCGGCGGGCTGCTTGTGGTCAACCCGCTGCACGCCGTGGGCCCGTCGGTGCCGCAGGAGGCCAGCCCCTACCTGCCGGCCACCCGCCGCTTCCGCAACCCGCTCTACCTCCGCGTCGAGGACGTGCCGGGCTGGGACGACGCGCTGCTGGCCGAGCTCGACCTGGTCGAGGACCTCGCCGCGGCCCGCGCCACCGACCTGGTCGACCGGGACCGCGTGTGGCCGCTCAAGGCCCGCGCCCTGCGCGCCGTGCTCGACCGCAGCGGCCCGGGGGAGCGACCCGAGGGTGCCGGGGACGACTTCGCCGCGTGGCGCCGCGCGGAGGGCGAGGGGCTCGAGCGCTTCGCGCTGTGGAGCGTGGTCGCCGGTGACCACGGCGCCGACTGGCACACCTGGCCCGAGGCCCTGCGCGATCCCGACGGCCCGGCCGTCGCCGACCTGGCGCGCGAGCGCGCCGACGACGTCACCTTCCACGCCTGGCTGCAGTGGCTGCTCGACGCCCAGCTGCGCGCCGCCTCCGGCGACCTCACCGTCGTGCAGGACCTGCCGATCGGCGTCTCCGGCGGGGGGTCCGACGCCTGGTCGTGGCAGGGCGTGCTCGCCGACGGCGTCACCGTCGGCGCTCCGCCCGACGCGCTCAACTCCAGCGGCCAGGACTGGGGCTCCCCGCCGCTGGTGCCCTGGCGCCTGCAGGAGGCCGACTACGAGCCCTTCGTCGAGGCCGTGCGCGCCACCCTCGCCGGCGCCGGCGGGCTGCGCGTCGACCACGTGATGGGCCTCTTCCGGCTGTGGTGGATCCCCGAGGGCGCCGAGCCCACGCAGGGCGCCTACGTGCGCTACCCCAGCGACGACCTGCTCGACATCGTGGCGCTGGAGTCCCACCGCGCCCGCGCCGTCGTGGTCGGCGAGGACCTCGGCACCGTCGAGCCGGGGGTCCGCGAGGCGCTGGCCGAGCGCGACGTGCTCACCTACCGCGTGCTGTGGTTCGAGGACGAGGAGCCGGCGACCTGGCCCACCAGCGCCCTCGCCACCGTCACCACCCACGACCTGCCCACCGTGGCCGGGCTGTGGACCGGCAGCGACGTCGAGGACCAGCTGGCCAGCAGCGACATGGACCCCGCCGCCGTGCGCGCGGGCCGCGAGGAGCTGCGCGAGCGGCTGCTGCGCCACGACGCGCTCGCGCCCGACGACGGGCCCGACCGGGCCGTCGCCGCGGCCTACGAGAGGCTCGCCCAGGCGCCCTGCCTCATGCTGTCGCTCTCGCTGGAGGACGCCCTGGGCGAGGAGCGCCGGCCCAACGTGCCGGGCACCACCGAGCGACCCAACTGGTGCCTCCCGCTGCCCCTGGCCGTCGAGGACCTCGTGGCCGGCCCCGCCGACCACCTCGCCCAGCGGGTGGCCGGCCGGGTGGCCGAGCATGGGGCCGGGCGCGGGGCCGGGCGTGCGGCCGACGGGGGAGCCGGTCGGGGATAACCCTTGACCTGCGCCGGGGGCGTTGTCCCCGCGGCACGACCTCGCGCAGGCTCGGGGCATGACCTCCTCGACCACCGCCCTCCCCGCACGCCCCCGTCGTACGCCGCGCCGCGCCGCGACCGCCGCGGCGGCCGCGCTGGCCGGCCTCGTCGGGTCGCTCGCCCTGGCCGCGCCCGCCTCGGCGGTGACCCAGGCGAGCGCGGAGACGCAGTTCCGCGCCGCCGGCATCACCTGGACCTCCTCGGGCGGCTGCACCGACCGCACCGTGCCGACCTGCACCTCCTTCGACGGCCTGCGCCAGACCAGCGTCGACGGTGCGATCACCTTGAAGCGGGCCAGCGGCTGCGCGCTGACCATCACCGGTGGCACCGAGACCGGTCACGCCGGCGGCACCTACAGCCACAGCGCGGGCTACAAGCTCGACTTCTCCCGCACCTCCTGCCTCACCTCGTGGGTGCAGCGCACCTACACCTACGTCGGCCAGCGCAGCGACGGCGCCGCGCTCTACCGCGCCGCCTCGGGCAACGAGTACGCCGACGAGGGCAACCACTGGGACGTCACCTACTACACCTGCGGCTGCTGAGCGCCCACCGCCGGGCGGGGCGCCGCCCTCTAGGCTGAGCCCGTGAGCGCCGCCGACCTCAACATCCCCACCGCACCCCCGATCGCGGGTGCGCGCCCGCTGCACTCGGGCAAGGTGCGCGACCTCTACGAGCTCGAGGAGGGCGAGCACGCCGGTCAGCTGCTCATGGTGGCCAGCGACCGGATCTCGATCTTCGACTTCGTGCTCGACTCGACCATCCCCGACAAGGGCGAGATCCTCACCCGGATGTCGCTGTGGTGGTTCGACCAGCTCGCCGACCTCGTGCCCCACCACGTGCTGTCCACCGACGTGCCGGCGGCCGTCGCGGGGCGCGCGGTGGTCTGCGAACGGCTGGCGATGTGGCCGGTCGAGTGCGTCGCGCGGGGCTACCTCACCGGCTCCGGCCTGGTCGACTACACCGCCAGCGGCGAGGTCTGCGGGGTCGCGCTCCCGGCCGGCCTGGTCGACGGCAGCCGGCTCCCGGAGCCGATCTTCACCCCGGCCACCAAGGCCGAGCTGGGCGAGCACGACGAGAACGTCTCCTACGCCGCCGTCGCGGCCACCATCGGCGACACGGCCGCGGAGGAGCTGCGCGACCTCACCCTGGCCGTCTACGCCCGCGCCGAGGCGCTGGCCCGCGAGCGGGGCATCGTGCTGGCCGACACCAAGCTGGAGTTCGGCGCCCGCGCCGACGGCACGACCGTGCTGGGCGACGAGGTGCTCACCCCCGACTCCTCCCGCTTCTGGCCCGCCGACGCCTGGCAGCCCGGCCGCACCCAGCCGTCCTACGACAAGCAGATCGTGCGCAACTGGGCCCTCTCGCCGGAGTCGGGCTGGGACCGCGCCTCCGGCGAGGCGCCGCCGCCGCTGCCCGCCGAGGTCGTCGAGCGCACGCGGGAGCGCTACGTCGAGGCCTACGAGCTGCTCACGGGCGAGAGGTTCTGAGATGACCGCGAGGACCTTCGGCGGCACCGTCGACGTCGCCGCCCCCCGCGAGGTCGTCTTCGACTACCTCGTCGACCCCCACCACCGCGCGGAGTGGCAGTCGAGCCTGCGCCGCGTCGACGACGTCGACGGCGAGCCCCGCGTCGGCCAGACCTGGACCGACGTCACGGTGCCGGGCCTGCGGCCCGCGATGCGCACCACCGAGCTGGCGCGGCCCGAGCGGTGGAGCGAGTCGGGCACGTGGCGCTTCGTGCGCGCCGACCTCACCCTCGAGCTCACCGCCCCGACGCCGCAGACCTGCGTGGTCGCGTACCGCTTCCGCATCCACGCCCTCGGCCCCCTCGGGCTGGCCGCCACGCTGGCCTCCGTGCCCGCCGTCGGGGCCGACCTGCGCCGAGCCGCGGACATCCTGTCGCGGCGTTCGTGACCCACCAGTAGGTTGGCCCCCACCACACGACGTGACGGAGGCCATACGTGTTCAACCTGTCCAGCCTGCTCGAGACCAGCGCCGAGAAGTACGGCGATCGCGACGCGATCATCTTCGGCGACACCCGGCTCACCTACGCCCAGGTCGACGGCGCGGCCAACCAGGTGGCGAACCTGCTGGTCTCCCGCGGCATCCAGCCCGGCGACAAGGTCGCCCTGAGCTGCCCGAACCTGCCCTACTTCACGATCGTCTACTACGGCATCCTCAAGGCCGGCGGCACCGTCGTGCCGCTCAACGTGCTGCTCAAGGCGCGCGAGGTGGCCTACCACCTCGGCGACTCCGAGGCCAAGGCCTACTTCTGCTTCCAGGGCACCCCCGAGCTGGCCATCGGCAAGGAGGGCCACGCGGGCTTCGAGCAGGCCGAGGGCTGTGAGCAGTTCTTCATGATCACCGCCGACCCGGCGGCCGAGTCGCCGATCGAGGGCACCGAGACCATGGGCCGCGCGATGTCGCAGCAGCCGCCGACCTTCGAGTCGGTGGCCACCGACGAGGACGACACCGCGGTCATCCTCTACACCTCGGGCACCACCGGTCAGCCCAAGGGTGCGGAGCTGCGCCACCGCAACATGCGCGACAACGCCCTCGCCGGCGTCGACCTCTTCGGTGCCGACGCCGACAAGCCCGACACCTACCTGTGCGTGCTGCCGCTCTTCCACTCCTTCGGCCAGACCGTGATCCAGAACGGCGCCTTCGCCTTCGGTGGCACGGTCGTGATGCTCCCGCGCTTCGAGGCCAAGGCCGCGCTCGACCTGATGCTCAAGGAGGAGGTCACCTTCTTCGCCGGCGTGCCGACGATGTACTGGGGCCTGCTGGGCGCCGTCGAGGAGGGCGTCGACATCTCCTCGATCGCCCAGAACCTCCGCGTCGCCGCGGCCGGCGGCTCCGCGCTGCCGGTGGAGGTGCACAAGAAGTTCGAGAAGAAGTTCGGCGTCACGATCCTCGAGGGCTACGGCCTCTCCGAGACCTCGCCGGTCGCGTCCTTCAGCAAGTACGGCGAGCCGGTGCGCGTCGGGTCCATCGGACTGCCCATCCCCGGTGTGGAGATGAAGCTGCTCAAGCCCGAGAGCTGGGAGGAGATCGACGACGACCCCGAGGCCGTCGGCGAGATCGCCATCAAGGGCCACAACATCATGAAGGGCTACTACAACCGCCCCGACGCCACCGACGAGGTGCTCCAGGACGACTGGTTCCGCTCCGGCGACCTGGGCCGGCGCGACGAGGACGGCTGGTACTACATCGTCGACCGCTCCAAGGACATGATCATCCGCGGTGGCTTCAACGTGTACCCCCGCGAGATCGAGGAGGTGCTGATGACCCACGAGGACGTCTCGCTGGCCGCGGTCATCGGTGTGCCCCACGAGAGCCACGGCGAGGAGATCAAGGCCTACGTCATCCTCAACGACGGCGCCACCACCACCTCCGAGGAGCTGGTGGCCTGGGGCAAGGAGCAGATGGCGGGCTACAAGTACCCCCGCCAGGTCGAGATCGTCGGCGACCTGCCGATGACCGCGACCGGCAAGATCCTCAAGCGGGAGCTGTCCTGACCGCTCGCAAGGCCCTCGGGCTCGCGCTCGCGGTGCTCATGGTCGCCGCCGGGGCGGTCTGGACCCTCCAGGGTCTGGGCCACCTCGGCGGCAGCGCCATGTCGGGGGAGGACACCTGGGCGATCGTGGGCCCGATCCTCGCCGGCTTCGGGGTCGCCCTGGCCATCGTGGTGCTCCAGAAGCGCCACTGACCCGGGCGACCGACCCCGGGAGGGGCGGGCCTCAGGCGAACGGGTCGGGCAGGCTCCCGGGCAGCCCGGCCAGCAGCTCACGGGCCTGGGCGGCCACCCGGTGCTCCACCAGCACCTCGTAGCGGGTGGCGACCACCTGGGTGACCGAGGAGAAGTCGCGACGACCCCGGGTGGCGGCGTAGCCGACCAGGGCCCAGATCACGCCGAAGAGCGCCCCGACCAGCGCGGTGGAGAGCAGGGTGGTCAGCAGCGGCTCCTCGGAGAAGATGCTGAAGAGCAGCCCGACGAAGACGCCGAGCCACAGCCCCGACAGCACGCCGCCCGCCGCGACCCGGCCGGTGGTGAGACGCCCGGTGACCCGCTCGATGCGCTTGAGGTCGGTGCCGACGATCAGCACCTGCTCGACCGGGAACTTCTGGTCCGACAGGTAGTCGACGGTGCGCTGCGCGGCGGCGTAGTCGTCGTAGACGGCCAGCGACTGCGGGAACTCCAGGCGGAGCGGGGACGTGGGGTCGACGCGGCGGCCGGCGGGGGAGTTCATGCTCATGGGTCGATCATGTGCCCCCGGGGCCGCCGAGCACAGGGCCGGAGGGGTGAGAGCTGCCTCCCGGGTCCAGTTCTCAGCCGAACCACAGCCCGGTGTCAGGCCCCGGCCGGGACCGGCCGGGATCCTCGGAGGACATGGAGCCCCCTCACCCCGCCGACGACCCCACCCACGACCCGCCCCTCGACCCGCCCCTCGACTCCGGGGCCCCCGGGCCGCGGCCCCCGGTGCGGCCGCGGCGGCGGCGTACGGTGCTCGCGACGGCGTCGCTGACCGCCTCGGCCACCGTCATCGCGGTCAACCTCGCGCTGTCGGCCCCGGCCTCCGCCGACGGGGCGCAGGTGGTCGGCAGCCCCTGGGGTGATGCCCGGGTCGTGGACGTCACGCCCACCGACGAGCCGGACGCCGACCCGCGCCCGTAGGATCGACCCATGCCTCGAGTCGTCGTCGACGTCATGCCCAAGCCCGAGATCCTCGACCCGCAGGGCAAGGCCGTCCAGGGCGCGCTGCCCCGGCTCGGCTTCAGCGGCGTCCTCGACGTCCGCCAGGGCAAGCGCTTCGAGCTGGAGGTGGCCGAGGTGAGCGACGCCGTGCTCGCCGACGTGCACCGCATGGCCGAGACGCTGCTGTCCAACCCGGTGATCGAGAGCTTCACCGTGCGTGTCGAGGACGGCCAGCCCGCATGAGGGTCGGCGTCGTCACCTTCCCGGGCTCCCTCGACGACGTCGACGCGCAGCGCGCGGTGCGCATCGGCGGCCACGAGGCCGTCGCGCTGTGGCACGGCGACCACGACCTGCGCGGCGTGGACGCCGTCGTGCTCCCCGGCGGCTTCTCCTACGGCGACTACCTGCGCTGCGGTGCGATCTCGCGCTTCTCGCCGGTGATGACCGAGGTGATCGCGGCCGCCGAGCGCGGCATGCCGGTGCTCGGCATCTGCAACGGCTTCCAGATCCTCTGCGAGTCGCACCTGCTGCCCGGCGCGCTCATCCGCAACGACCACCGCACGTTCGTGTGCCGCGACCAGCGGCTGCGCGTCGAGAACGCCTCCACCGCCTGGACGTCGGCCTACGACGAGGGCGCCGAGATCACCATCGCGCTGAAGAACGGCGAGGGCGGCTACGTCGCCGACGCCGCCACGCTCGACCGCCTCGAGGGCGAGGGGCTCGTGGTCGCGCGCTACCTCGAGCACAACCCCAACGGCTCGATGCGCGACATCGCCGGGGTCACCAACGAGCGCGGCAACGTCGTCGGCCTCATGCCCCACCCCGAGCACTCGGTGGAGGCCCTCACCGGCACCGGCACCGACGGCCTGGGCTTCTTCACCTCGCTGGCCGCGCTCGCGGGGGCGACCTTCGCGTGAGCCCGCTGCGCCTCTTCCGCACCGTCGCCGTCGCCGAGGCGATCACCTGGGCGCTGCTGCTCAGCGGCATGTTCCTCAAGTACGTCACCGAGACCACCGAGCTCGGCGTGCGCATCGGCGGCATGCTCCACGGCATCGTGTTCATCGCCTACTGCCTGACCGCGGTGGTCGTCGGCGTCGACCAGCGCTGGACGACCAAGCGGCTGCTGCTGGGCCTGCTGGCCTCGATCCCGCCGTTCTTCACGGTGTGGTTCGACCGCTCCGCCGAGCGCCGCGGCGAGCTCGGCGCCTCCTGGCGCCTGGTCTCCGCGACCCCGGTCGGCCACGAGCGTCCCGTCGCGTGGCTGCTGCGCAACCCGCTGCGCGGGCTCGTCGCCGGCCTCGCGGCCGTCGTCGTCCTCACCGGCGTCGCCCTCGTCGCCGGCCCGCCGGTCGGCTGACCGCGCGGGTTTCGCCGGTCGGCTGGCGAAACCCGCCAGCGGCGTACCCCGCCCGGAGCCCGGGACCTGTCGGCCCCACCTGCCCCAGCCGTCACACCGGTCGGCCCGGACCCGCACCTGTCGGCCGACGCGTGGGCCGACAGGTGCGGGTGTCACCAGCCGGCTGGTGAAACCCGCAGCCTCAGCCGCGCGCCCCCGCGGCCAGCTTGCGCCAGGTGGCGACGTTGACGACGCCGGAGGCCTGCTGGCCGGTGCGCTGCTGCCAGGCCTTGACGGCCCGCTCGGTGGGGGCGGCGAAGACGCCGGTGACGACGACGCGGGTGTCGGGGCTGGCGGCGTTGAGGGCTCGCTGCACGCGGCGTACGGCGGGGCCGGCGGAGCCGGTCTTGAGCACCGGGCGCGAGCCGGCGGCGTGGAGCGTCATCCAGCTGTCGCGGTACCAGCTGCCGGTGACCTTGGCGCCGGTGCGGCCCTGCCAGGTGCGCACCGCGGCGGTGAGCTTGTCGTTGTAGACGCCGTTGAGCTTGCCGGAGTAGACGCCGGCCTCCTTGAGCAGGCACTGCAGGGCGGTGACCTGGGCGGCGGGGGAGGTGGTGGTCCGACCGTTCTTGGTGACCGGGGCCTGGAGCGGCACGTAGTCGGGCCAGTTCACCCGCACGCCGCCGCAGTGCTCCTCGGGTGCGGCGGTCGAACCCTTACCGAGGTCGAGCCAGTTGCTGTCGATGTTGATCCGGGCGCCGCCCCAGACCTCGTCGTGGCCGCCGCGGTACTGCTTGACCCTCCCGCCGGGGCGCCAGCCGTCCTCGCGGATGTAGCTGGTGGAGGTGTCGGCCACCCCGTCCCAGCGGGCGATCCAGATCCGGTCGGGCAGCGTGAAGCGGTCGGGACGGTTGATCCGGGCCTTGTCGAGGTCGGCGATGCCGGAGCCGGCCGAGGAGTAGACGCCCGAGACGTAGCCCAGGGCGTGCAGGCGCTGGGTCCACCCCGAGAGGAAGGACAGCGCCGACTCGCGGCAGTGGGTGTCGGCGGAGTTGTAGCCCTCGAGGTCGTACCAGAGCGTGGAGCCGGCGCCGATGCCGAGCGCGGCGGCGTCGGCGACGCTGGAGGTGGCCTCCTGCCGGCCCATCTTGAGCGCGGGCACGTAGGTGCCCTGGGTGCCGGGGGAGGGGTTGATCGTCCGGTCGTCGGAGTAGCGCGGGAAGCGCGGCTGGCACGAGGCCTGCGGCCCGAGCGTGATGGGCAGCAGCCGCCAGCCCTTGCGCACCTGGGTGGAGATCCAGGCCGGCGTCAGGTTGGGCTGGCTGCGGCAGGCGCGGGAGTCACCGGAGATGTAGATGCCGACCGCCGAGAACGGCGAGGTGCGCCACCAGGTGTTCATGGTCTCCTGCGTCGGCGCCAGGCACTGGTCGAAGCCGTAGCCGGTGAAGTCGCCGGGCACGACGACCTCGCCCTCGCGGCGGGCCGCGGCGGCCGTGGTCGAGGAGGTCAGGCTCGCCGCGTCAGCGCGCTCGGCGCCCGGGCCGGTGCTCCCGGCGACCCCGGTGACGGCGGCCAGGGCACCCAGGGCGAGCACGCCGGTGAGGGCGCTCGAGACCAGGGTGCGGCGCCGGCGCGCGGGTCGGCCGGCAGCGGTGGTCGAGGCGGGTGACAGCGGGGCGGGGCGGGTCATGGCGGTGCTCCAGGGCTGGGGGAAGGACAGCTCGTCGTACGACCCAGCGGGCTGGATCCGGGTCACCTTAACCACACGAGTCACACCCGTAACAGCGGTTCGCGTGAACTACAGCGCTGTAGTTCGGGTCGACGTTTCCGCAGGTCACAGGCCTGTACGTCGCCCCGCGCGCACCCTCCGCGGGGTGCGCTCCGCCCGCCGGTCCCGGCCCCGCCGCGGCCCTGCGCGGGACTCCGGGTCTCGGCCCCGCCCTCGGCGACCCGGGCCCGTCCGGGCGCCGGTAGATTGACGCCCGTGCCAGAGACCCACAGCAGCCTCGACACCGTCGCCGTCGCCAGCGGGGACCCCTCCCGCGAGCAACCGTGGTCCGACCTCGGCCTCAAGGCCGACGAGTACGCCCGGATCCGCGAGATCCTCGGGCGCCGGCCCACCTCCAGCGAGCTGGCGATGTACAGCGTGATGTGGAGCGAGCACTGCTCCTACAAGTCCTCCAAGGTGCACCTCAAGCAGTTCTCCGAGATCCCGCAGGAGACCCCGGTGGGCGCGATGCTCGCCGGGATCGGCGAGAACGCCGGCGTCATCGACATCGGCCAGGGCTACGCCGTGACCTTCAAGGTCGAGTCGCACAACCACCCGTCCTACGTCGAGCCCTACCAGGGCGCGGCCACCGGCGTCGGCGGCATCGTGCGCGACATCCTCGCCATGGGCGCCCGCCCGGTCGCGGTGATGGACCCGCTGCGCTTCGGCCCCCTCGACGCCCCCGACACCCAGCGCGTGCTGCCCGGGATCGTGGCCGGCGTCGGCGGCTACGGCAACTGCCTGGGGCTGCCCAACATCGGCGGCGAGGTGGTCTTCGACGAGAGCTACCTCGGCAACCCGCTCGTCAACGCCCTCTCCGTCGGCGTGCTGCGCCACGAGGACCTCCACCTGGCCAAGGCCAGCGGCGTCGGCAACCAGGTGATCCTCTACGGCGCCCGCACCGGCGGCGACGGGATCGGCGGCGTCTCGGTGCTCGCCAGCGAGACCTTCGACGCCGACGGGCCCGCCAAGCGGCCCAGCGTGCAGGTCGGCGACCCCTTCATGGAGAAGCTGCTCATCGAGTGCACCCTGGAGATCTTCGCCGCGGGCCTGGTCGCCGGCATCCAGGACCTCGGCGGCGCCGGGCTCTCCTGCGCGACCTCCGAGCTGGCCTCGGCCGGCGACGGCGGCATGCACGTCGAGCTCGACCGGGTGCCGCTGCGCGACTCGACCCTGGCTCCCGAGGAGATCCTCATGAGCGAGAGCCAGGAGCGCATGATGGCCGTCGTCGAGCCTGACGACGTCGCCGCCTTCCTGGCCGTGTGCGCCAAGTGGGACGTCGAGGCCGTCGTGGTCGGCGAGGTCACCGACACCGGCCGGCTCCAGATCGACTGGCACGGCCAGCGCGTCGTCGACGTGCCGCCGCGCTCGGTGGCCCACGACGGTCCGACCTACCAGCGTCCCTACGCCCGCCCGGCGTGGCAGGACGCCCTCCAGGCCGACGGCGCCGAGTCCCTCCCGCGCCCCTCGGGCGGTGCGGAGCTGCACGACACGCTGCTGCGGCTCGTGGCCAGCCCCAACCTCTGCGACAAGTCCTGGGTCACCGACCAGTACGACCGGTACGTGCGCGGCAACACCGTGCTCGCCCAGCCGTCGGACTCCGGGATGATCCGCGTCGACGAGTCGACCAACCTCGGTGTCGCGGTCTCCACCGACTGCAACGGCCGCTTCGCCAAGCTCGACCCCTACACCGGCGCCCGGCTGGCGCTGGCGGAGTCCTACCGCAACGTCGCCACGGGTGGCGCCGTGCCGCTGGCCATCTCCGACTGCCTCAACTTCGGCTCGCCCGAGGACCCCGACGTGATGTGGCAGTTCGCGGAGGCCTGTCGCGGGCTCAAGGACGGCTGCCTCGAGCTGGGCATCCCCGTCACCGGCGGCAACGTCAGCCTCTACAACCAGACCGGCGAGACCGCGATCCTCCCCACGCCCGTCGTCGCCGTGCTCGGCGTGGTCGAGGACGTCACCGCCCGCACCCCCAGCGGCTTCGCCGGCGCGGGTGAGCGGATCGTGCTCCTCGGCGAGACCCGCGAGGAGCTCTCGGGCTCGGAGTGGGCCCACGTCGTGCACGGACACCTCGGCGGGCTGCCGCCGCGGGTCGACCTCGCGGCCGAGAAGGCGCTGGCCGAGCTGCTCCACGAGGCCTCCGGCCAGCGCGCCGGGCTGCTCACCTCCGCCCACGACCTCTCCGACGGCGGTCTCGCCCAGGCCCTCGTCGAGGCCGGGCTGCGCCACATGGTCGGCGCCCGCGTCGACCTCGCCGGCGTGGCGGGCGGCGACGCCTTCGTCGCCCTCTTCGCCGAGTCCGCCGGGCGCGCGCTGGTCACGGTCGCCGAGGGCGACCTGGAGCGGCTGAGCGCCCTGGCCGAGCGCCACGGCGTACCGCTGACCGACCTCGGCACGACCGGCGGCGACACCCTCGTCGTCGAGGGCCACCTCGAGGCCCCGCTGCTCGAGCTGCGCAGCGCCTGGATGGCCACCCTGCCCGCCGCCATGGCCGGCCCGGTCACCGAGGCCTCGCTCGCCTAGTCCCCAGCACGCCAGCACCCCAGCACGTCAGCACGTCCGGCACCGACGTCGAGCGGACCCGCCCGCGGCCGATGAGTCCGGGCCGCCGGGCGGGTCAGCCCGTCCGTACGCACCCCCGAACCAGACCCAGGAGGCCCCCGTGGCCCGCATCGTCGCCACCTTCTTCATCTCCCTCGACGGCGTCGTCGAGCGCCCCGACCAGTGGCACTTCCCCTACTTCACCGAGCAGATGGGCGAGGTGATCGGCGCCGGGATGCAGACGCGCGGGGCCTACCTCATGGGCCGGCGGCTCTACGACGAGTGGGCCGCGCACTGGACCGCCCACCCCGACGACGACGAGTTCGGGCCCTTCATCACCCCCCTCCGCAAGTACGTCCTCTCCTCCCGCCCGCTCGACACCGACTGGGAGAACAGCCACCTCGTCACCGGCGACGACGCCGAGGTCGCGGCCCAGGTCGCCCGGATCAAGGAGGAGACCGAGGGCGACATCGGCATGTCGGGCTGCGCCACCACCGTGCGCTGGCTGCTGGCCCACGGCCTGCTCGACGAGCTCGAGCTCCTCGTGCACCCCCTCGCCGTCGGCACCGGGCAGCGGCTCTTCGAGGACACCGGCCAGGTGCCGCTGGAGCTGATCGGCTCCACCGTGCTCGACTCCGGCGTGCTCCACCTGCGCTACGCCCCCGCCCCCGCCCCTGCCGGGAGCTGAGCCCGCGCCCGGGTCGGCGATGATGGGGTCGTGCCCGACGACCTGCCGCTGACGAGGACCCTGGTGATCCCGGGCTCCGAGCTGGCCGAGCGCTTCTCGCGCTCCTCGGGGCCCGGCGGGCAGGGCGTCAACACCGCCGACAGCCGCGTCGAGCTCAGCTACGACGTCGCCGCCTCCTCGCTGCCGGCCAGCACCCGGGCCCGGGTGCTGGAGGCGCTGGCCGGCCGGCTCGTCGACGGCGTGCTCACCGTGGCCGCCAGCGAGCACCGCACCCAGCTGGCCAACCGGCGCGCGGCGCGCGAGCGGCTCGCCGACCTCGTGCGCCGGGCCGCCGCGCCACCCCCGCCGCCGCGCCGGGCCACGCGCCCCACCCGCGGGTCGAAGGAGCGCCGGCTCTCGGCCAAGAAGCGCCGCGGCGACGTCAAGCGGGGGCGCGGCGGCGGCTGGGACTGACCAGCCCTCCGCCCGAGCCGCCCGCGGCGCGGCTCCGAACACCCCCCGTGCCCTCCCGCTCCCCGCGCCACCCCTCCGCCCCCACCCCGGCCGGCCGGGGCGGCCCGCTGCGGCGGCGTACGCTCCTGTCGCTGCCCGCGCTCGGCGCGCTCGGGCTGGCCGCGACCGCGTGCGCCGACCAGGAGGAGGGCTTGGACCCCGTGGACCCGCAGGCGAGCAGGCCGGCCCAGGGCCGGACGGCGTACGGCGAGGGGCCGAGCCAGTTCGGCGACCTCTACCTGCCCGAGGGTGCGCCCCGCGGGGTCGTCGTGGTGCTCCACGGCGGCTTCTGGCGCGCGGAGTACGGCCTCGACCTCGGCCAGCCGCTCGCGGAGAGCCTGGCCGAGCAGGGCTGGGCGGCCTGGAACCTGGAGTACCGCCGCGTCGGCACCGGGGCGGCCGGGGGCGGGGGCGTGCCGGAGACCCTCGACGACGTCGCCGCCGGCATCGACGCGCTGCGCGACCTCGGCCTCGACCTCACCACGGTGGTCGCGCTGGGCCACTCCGCCGGCGGCCACCTCGCGACCTGGGCGGCCTCCCGCGGGCGCTTCGCGCCGTGGGCCGGCGGCGTCGAGGTGACCCACGTGGTCTCGCAGGCGGGCGTCGTCGACCTCGGCGGCGCCGCGCGGCAGGACCTCGGCGGGGGAGCGGTGCAGGCCTTCCTCGGTCACGACTACGGCCCCGACGACGCCCCCGTCGACCCGCTCGCGCAGGTGCCGCTCGACGTGCCGGTCTGGTGCGTGCACGGCTCCGAGGACACCATCGTGCCGGTCAGCCAGTCCGAGACCTACGTCGACGCCGCCGTCGCGGCCGGGGCCCGCGCCGAGCTGGTGCGCGTCGAGGGCGACCACTTCGTCGTCATCGACCCCGACTCCGAGGCCTGGACCGCCACCCTCGCCGTGCTCGACTCGATCGCCTGACCCGCCCGGCCGCTCGACCCGGCCGCCCGACCCGGCCGCTCGACCCGGGTGCCGCGCCCGCTGGCGCCCTCAGTCGCCGATCATCCGCAGCAGGGCGCGGACGAGGTCCTCCTGCTCGGCGGGCGAGGGCAGGGCGGGGTGCGCCTCGGCCTCCCCGGCGTCCCCGGCCTCCCCGGCTTCGTCGGGGTCGACCGCGACCGGCTCGGTGACGGCGAGGGCGGCGTTGTAGTAGATGCCGTCGCCCACGAGCTGGGCCATGCGGGCCACGACCCGGTCGCCGGTGGCGCGCAGGAGCACGTCGTACCACTCCTGCTCGAGGGCGTGCATCGTGCGCACCGCGCCGACGTGGCCGCTGCGGGCCAGCGTCTGCACGGCCTGCGCGGTCACGCCGAAGGGCGACTGGGCGTGGGCGGCGCTGCGGATGAAGTGGCCCACGGCGCTCTCGGCGGTGGTGCCCATGGCTTTGACGTCGTCGCGCCCCAGCCGCTCGAGGCGCTCGACGAGCCCGGCGGCCAGGGCCTCCTTGGAGGCGAAGTGGTAGATCAGCCCGCCCTTGGAGACCCCGGCGGCGGCGGCGACGGCGTCGAGGGTGGCCGCGCGCTCGCCCAGGTCGTTGAGGCAGGCCTGGTAGGCGTCGAGGATCCGCTCGCGGGCGGAGGACCGGGGAGAGGTCATGGGGAGGAGCCTACGACTGGGCACTATACCGACCAGTCGGTATAGTGAACGTCATGACCACCCTCCACCCCGTGACCGCGGCCCCCCGGCGGGCCGGGCGCCGGGAGTGGGCCGGCCTCGCCGTGCTGATGCTGCCCGTGCTCCTGGTCTCCATCGACAACACGGTGCTGAGCTTCGCCCTGCCCGCGATCGCGCTCGACCTGCGCCCCAGCGCCGCCGTGCAGCTGTGGATCGTCGACGTCTACCCCCTCGTCCTGGCCGGGCTGCTGGTCACCATGGGCAGCCTCGGCGACCGGGTGGGCCGCCGGCGGCTGCTGCTCGTCGGTGCCACCGGCTTCGCGGCCACCTCGGTGCTCGCGGCCTTCGCGACCTCGGCCGAGGCCCTCTTGCTGGCCCGACTCCTGCTCGGCGTCTTCGGCGCGGCGCTCATGCCGTGCACGCTCTCGCTGCTGCGCGGCATGTTCGAGGACCGCGCCCAGCGCCGCCTGGCCATCGCGGTCTGGGCCACCGGCTTCGCGGCCGGGGCGGCGATCGGGCCGGTCGTCGGCGGCGTCCTGCTCGAGGTGGCCGACTGGGGTGCGGTGTTCCTGATCGCGGTGCCGATGCTGCTGCCGCTGCTCGTGCTGGCGCCCGTGCTGGTCACCGAGTCGCGCGACCCCGCGCCCGGGCCGCTCGACCCCGTCGGCATGGTGCTCTCGATGGCCACGCTCGCGCCGGTCGTCTTCGCGATCAAGCACGTCGCCGTCGCCGGGCCCGACCTGCTCGCCCTGGGCTGCGCGGCGCTCGGCGTCACCGCCGGGGTCGCCCTCGTGCACCGGATGCTGGCGCGGCCCCGGCCGATGCTCGACGTGCGGCTCTTCACCGTGCCGGCCTTCGCCGGGTCGGTGCTGGTCAACCTGCTCAGCGTGATGGCGCTGGTCGGGCTGCTCTACTTCCTCTCCCAGCACCTCCAGCTCGTCGTGGGTCTCAGCCCGCTCGACGCCGCCCTCGTGCTCGTGCCCGGCACGGTGGCGATGGTGCTGGCCAGCCTCCTCGTCGTGCGCCTCGTACGCCGCTGGCGCCCGGCCACCCTCATGACGGCGGGGCTGGGCCTGGCCGCCGCGGCCTACGCGGGCGTCGCGGTGGCCGGCGGCTCCGGCGGGGTCGCCCTGCTCGTCGTGGCCTTCGCCGCCCTGGCCGCCGGCGTGGGCATCGCGGAGACGCTGTCCAACGACCTGATCATCGCCGCGGTGCCGCCCGCCGAGGCCGGCGCGGCCTCGGCGGTCTCCGAGACCGCCTACGAGGTCGGCGCCGTGCTCGGCACGAGCGTGCTCGGCGGGCTGCTCGCCGCGACCTACCGCTCCCACCTCGAGGTGCCGGCCGGCCTCGACGGGGCCCAGGCCGACGCCGCCCGCGAGACCCTCGCCGGCGCGCTCGCCCTCGCCCCCACCCTGCCGGCCGACACCGGCGCCGCGCTGACGGCCTCGGCCCAGGCCGCCTTCGTCGACGGCAGCAGCCTCACCGCCGCCGGCGGCGTCGTGCTGATGGCGCTGGCCATCGTGGTGACCCGCCGCGCCCTGCGCGACGCCAGCGCCTGACGCCGGCCCGGTCGGGGTCACGCGCCGCGTCAGGCGCTGGCGCCCCCGCCGTACCGGACCGAGCGCGGGGTCGGCACCCGCGCCTCGGGTCCGGGGCCGGGCTGGCAGTGGGGGCACCACCAGGTGCGGCGGTTGGCCGGGTCGTCGGGCAGGTCGGCGACCACGAGGACGGTCGTGCCGCAGCGCAGGCAGGGCTTGCGGGCGCGGCCTGAGACCCAGTGGTCCTCGCCGCGGCGGCTGCTGCCGGTGGTGACCTGGTAGGCCCCGGGCACGAGGGCGGAGTGGCGCAGCGCGCGCCGGGCGTTGGTGACCAGCCGGTCGACGTCGAGGTCGCCGACCGGCGTCCAGGGGCTGGTGCCGGTGATGAAGGCCAGCTCGTTGGCCCACAGGTTGCCCAGGCCCGCGACCTTGGTCTGGTCGAGCAGTGCGCTCACCAGCGGCACCGCCGGCTCCGCGCGCAGCCGGCGCACGGCCTCGTCGTGGTCGAAGTCCGCGCGCAGCGGGTCGGGGCCGAGGTGGCCGATGAGGCGGTGCTCGTCGCGGGTGGCGACGAGGTCGAGCTGGTGCAGGCGCAGGCCCCAGGCCGTGGTGCCGCGGTCGGTCTCGAGCACCACCCTGACCTCGGGCATCATCCGCCGCGGCAGCTGCTTGCCGGGCCCGGTGGTGGCCCACTCGCCGTCCATCAGCAGGTGGGAGTGGAGCGTGACGTCGTCGTCGGAGCCGTCACGACCCGGCCCCAGCCGGGTCAGCAGGTGCTTGCCGTGGGTGGCCAGCTCCCGCACCTCGCGCCCGGCGAGGTCACGGGTCGCCAGCCGCGGCACCCGCAGGTCGCTGCGCGCGATCGTGCGGCCCAGCAGCGTCGGCTCCAGCCGACGTGCGAGCTTGTGGACGCTGTCACCCTCCGGCACGGGTCAGAGTCAACGCGCTGCGCGCGCGGGCGACCACACCCGTCCGGCGGGGACCCGGGACGCCCCGGGCCCCGGGCCGCTCAGGCGAAGACCCCGTCGGGGAAGGCGCCGTGGTCGAGGGCGCGGCGCACCAGCGGCTGGCCCAGCTCGGCCAGGCGGAGGGCGCCGGTCTCGCCGAGGTGGTCCCAGGGCGCGGCGGCCATCTCGGCGGTGGCGGCCTCGACGCGCGAGCGCAGTGCGGCGCCCTCCTCGGTGAGACCGCCGTCGGGGCCCGTCAGCCCGCGGGCGGCCAGCGCCTCGACCGTCTCCTGCCACTGCTCCGGGGTCCAGCCGCGGGTGGCCTGGGCGGCCGGCACGGTGAAGCCGCGGCCGGTCGCGGTGTGGCTGACCAGCGCCTCGACACCGGTCAGGCCCGCGGCGAGCAGGGCGGCCACGTGTCCGTCGCCGCGGTGCTCGCGCAGCAGCGTGAGGGCGTGGAAGAGCACGAGGTGGGGCTCGGAGGGCCAGGCCAGGTCGGCGTGGGCGGCGTGCAGGGGGCGTCCGGCCACCGAGCAGCCGGCGGCCGCGGTGCGGGCCAGCTCGGCGGCCTCGGCCACCTCGGGGGAGGCCAGGACCTCCTCGCCCAGCAGGCGGCGGTAGGCCGCGTCGACACCGCGGTAGCGTGCGGCGGTGACGTCCTCGGGGGCGGCCGCCTCCCAGCAGGCCGGCACGAAGTGGGCCACGAGGTCGGGGTTGAAGACGTAGAACGTCGCCGCCACCGGCCCCGCCCCCACGCGCCCCATCGGCGCCGAGCGCCCGGCGAAGTAGGCGGCGCGGCCCGGGCGCACGCCGAGCGCGGTGATCTCGTCGGACACCTCCGGGGCGAAGTAGCAGAGGGCGTGCAGGGTCTCGAGGGAGCGGGCGACGCGCCCGGAGGTCTTCGGGTCCATGGGGTCTGTCTACACGGCGGAGGGGCGAGCCGCTGTGCTCCCGGGGGCTCCCTGGGGCTCCCGGGGGCTCCCTGGGGCTCCCCGGGGCTCCCCGCGGTGCTCGCCCGTGGTCCGCGCCCGCACCGCGCCGGTTCCGGAGCCGCCTAGGCTGACCGGGTGACCCACCGACCGCGCCCGCGCCCCGGCCGACCCCGCGGGCGCCGCTGATGCCCGCCCGGCTCCGGGTCGCCCCCGCCGCCGACGTGGCCGCCGCCCTCGCCCGCGTCGAGGTCGCCGGGGCCGCGGGGTCGGCGCCCGACCGCGCCGACCTCCGGCTGCTGGTCAAGCACTTCCTCGCCGTGCTCGAGCAGCGCGCGCCGGGCCACTCGGTCGAGGTGCGGGTCCCGCCGTACGCCGCCGTGCAGGTCATCCCGGGGGTGCGCCACACCCGCGGCACCCCGCCCGCCGTCGTGGAGACCGACGCCCTGACGTGGATCGCCCTGGCCTCCGGCTCGCTCACCTGGGGCGAGGCCGACGCCGCGGGCCGGGTGAGCGCCAGCGGGCAGCGCGCCGACCTCGCGCCCCACCTGCCCCTGACCTGATCCTGACCTGCCCCCCGCGCGACCGCAGCCACCCGCGCGCGACCCGGCGCCGGGCGACGGCGATAGGTTGGCCGGCATGAGCCAGCCCGACCTCCTGACCGACTCCGCCGCCATCCGTGCCCGCGTCGACGAGCTCCTGCCGGGCATCCGTCGCGACCTCGAGGACCTCGTGCGCATCGAGTCGGTCAGCGCCGACCCGGCGCGCGCCGGCGAGGTGCGCCGCAGCGCCGAGGCCGTCGCGGAGCTCTTCCGCGCCGAGCGCTTCGACTCCGTCGACGTGGTGAGCGCCGAGGGCGGGGCGCCCGCGGTGATCGCCCACAAGGCGGGTCCCGAGGGTGCGCCCACGGTGCTGCTCTACGCCCACCACGACGTCCAGCCGGAGAACGACCACGCCGACTGGGACTCCCCGCCCTTCGAGCCCACCGAGCGCGACGGACGGCTCTACGCCCGCGGCGCGGCCGACGACAAGGCCGGCATCGCCGCCCACCTCGGCGCGCTGCGCGTCTTCGGCGACGACCTCCCGGTGAGCGTCACGATGTTCATCGAGGGCGAGGAGGAGGTCGGCTCCGACACCCTCCCCGCACTGCTGGCCGATCACGCCGAGGCGCTGCGCGCCGACGTCATCGTCATCGCCGACTCCGGCAACTGGGACATCGGCGAGCCCGCGCTCACCACCAGCCTGCGCGGCCTCGTGCGCGCCGACGTGGAGGTGCGCACCCTGACCCACGCGGTGCACTCAGGCATGTGGGGCGGGCTCGTGCCCGACGCGCTCATCGCCCTGAGCCGCGTCATCGCCAGCCTCCACGACGACGCCGGCGACGTCGCGATCGCCGGGCTGGTGTCGTCGCCCGCCGCCGACGTCACCTACCCCGAGGAGCGCCTGCGCGCGGAGTCCGGCGCCGTGCCCGGCATCACCTGGATGGGCACCGGCTCCGCCGTCGAGCGGCTGTGGACCAAGCCGTCGCTGAGCATCACCGGCCTCGACGCGCCCAAGGTCGACGGCGCGAGCAACACCCTGGTGCCCGCGGCCCGCGCCAAGATCAGCCTGCGGGTGGCCCCCGGCGACACCGCCGACAACGCCCTGGCCTGCCTGCGCGCCCACCTCGAGGCCCACACCCCCTGGGGTGCCGAGCTGACCCTCACCGTCGTCGACACCGGCGAGCCCACCCGCATCGACGCGACGGGGCCGGCCTACGACGCCGCCCGCGCCGCCTTCGCCGAGGCCTGGGACGGCACCGAGCCGATCGACATGGGCGTGGGCGGGTCGATCCCCTTCATCGCCGAGTTCCTGGAGGCCTTCCCCGAGGCCAGCGTGCTGGTGACCGGCGTGGAGGACCCCGACACCCGCGCCCACGGCGCCAACGAGGGCCTCCACCTCGCGGAGTTCGAGCGCGTCGTGCTGGCCGAGGCGCTGCTGCTGGCGCGTCTCGCCCAGCGGTGAGCCAGCGGTGAGCCGGGCCTGACACGGGGCCTGACACGGGGCCCGACGCGAGGCCCGACACAGGGCCCGACACGGGGTCCGACGCAGGGCCGGGACGGGGCCGACCCGGGCCGACGCGGGGGCACGTGCCGACGGCCCGCCCCCTGGGGAGGGCCGGGCTACGGTGGGCGGATGGACGCGGAGACCCTCGCCTTCCTCGGCGACCACCGCGCGCAGCGACTGGCCCCCCTGACCGACCGGCTCGTCGCGACGATCGAGGCCAGCAACCCGGGCTACCAGCTGCGGCGGGTCGTGCCGAGCGAGGACCTGCGCCGCTCCTGCCACGACAACATCGACCGCGTGCTCGAGCTGCTCGGCCAGGAGCCGACCGGCAGCCCCGCCCACGACCCGGCGTACGACGCGGCGCGCGAGACCGGCCGCCGTCGCGCCGAGCAGGGGCTGCCCCTCGACGACGTGCTGCGCTCCTTCCGGATGGGCGGGCGCCTGATCTGGGACGACCTGGTCGACCACGCCGAGGCGGCGCTCACCTCCGTGGAGCTGCGCGCGGTCGGCGGCCGGCTGTGGGAGGTCGTCGACGAGACCTCCGCCCAGGTCGCGGCGGCCTACCACGCCCACGAGCGCGCGGTCGTGCGCGCCGACGAGCAGCAGCGCGCGGAGCTGTGGGAGGGCCTGCTGAGCGGGCGGGCCCAGGAGGCGTCCTTCGCCTTCGAGGCGGCTCGCATCCTCGACCTGCCGGTGTCCGGTGACGTCATCGTCGCGATCGGTGGCGGCGTCGACCCGCTCCAGGCCGGGTCGGTGGTGGCGCCCCACGCCTCGGCCTGGGTGCGCCGCACGGGCGGCGTCGTGGGCCTGGTCGCGCTGCGCGAGGACTCACCGCGCGAGGCGCTGCAGCGCCTCGAGCGCGTCGCGGCCGCGGCGGGCGGGCTCGGCGTCTCCGCCGTCGTCCACGGCCTCGCCGGGGTCGACACCGGCTTCCGGCAGGCCTCGCTCGCCCTGCGCACCCTGGGCCGCGACGGGGGGCTCGCCACCTTCGACAGCCGCCTACCCGAGGCGCTGCTCATGAGCGCCCCCGACGTCGCGGCCCGGCTGGTGTCGGTGTGGCTGGGCCCCCTCCTCGCACTGCCCCGGGTCGAGCTCGTGCCGCTGGTGGACACCCTCGAGGCCTGGGTGGCGACCGGCGGCTCGGCCACCTCCACCGCGGAGCGCGTGCACTGCCACCGCAACACCGTGCTCAACCGGCTGCGCCGCGTCGGCGAGCTCACCGGGCGCGACGTGCTCGGCGGCGCACCCCCGGTCGAGCTCGACCTCGCGCTGCGGGCGCTGCGCACGGGCGGCTGAGCCGGCGCGGCCCCGACCTGGCGCCGCTGTGCAGGGTGCACAGTGGCAGTGGTCACATCGTGGGCGCGGTGGGCATGGTGACTGACAGCACTCCCTGTCAGTCTTGTCATCCTCGGGACGCTTCATGGGGGAGCGCCCGGCACCCACCTGGAGGCCACGCATGACCGAGCTCCACGACCACCAGTCGGCCGCCCCGCCGGCCGCCCTGGGCCGCCGCAGCTTCATCGGCTACGTCCTCGCCGGCACGACCCTCGTCGTCGGCGCCGACCTCGCCACGGGCAGCAACCGTGCCTCGGCCGCGATCCCGTCGGGCCCGCAGCTGCCCGAGCTCTACGACCTCGAGGACCTGCAGACCGACTCGGCGCTGCCGACCTCGCAGCTGATCACCGTCACCATCAACGAGGACGGCACTGCGTCGTTCGAGCTGCCCCGCACCGAGGTCGGCCAGGGCATCCTCACCTCGACCACGATGATCCTCGCCGAGGAGCTCGACCTGCCGATGAGCAAGGTCAAGGTCACTCTGGCCCCGGCTCGTCCCGAGCTGGTCTTCAACCAGCTCACCGGCGGCTCCAACACCACCTTCTCGACCTACACGCCCGTGCGCGTCGCGGGAGCGCTGGCCCGGCAGAAGCTGCTCGAGGCGGCGGCCATCCTGTTCGGCACCACCGCCGACCGCCTCACGACCACCGGCGGCGTGATCAGCGACCTGGCCGGCAACAACGTCACCTACGGCGACATCGCCGGTGACGCCGCGAGCCAGGTCGTGGAGGCCGTCGAGGTCGTGCTGCGGCCCCCGTCCGACTTCCGGGTCATCGGCACCCCGAAGAACCGGCTCGACGCCCGCGCGGCGGTCACGGGCAAGAAGGACTTCACCACCGACCTCGACGTGCCCGGCGCGCTGCCGACCATGGTGTGCCGCGCCCCCGAGCACCAGGGCACCCCGAAGGAGAACGGCCTCAAGAACCTCGCCGCCATCAAGAGGATGCCCGGGGTGACCCACGTCGCGCAGATCAGCAGCGGCATCGCCGTGCGGGCCAAGACCTTCGGCCACTGCATCGACGCCATCCGCGAGATGCAGGTGGACTGGAACCCCGGCACCGCCAGCGGCGAGTCCGACGAGACCGTCCTGGCCGGCATCAAGCGCGCCGAGCTGCCCCTCGTGGTGCCCGACGTTCCGGTGCTGGCGGAGTCGGTGGAGACCGAGTTCGAGTTCATGTTCCGCAGCAGCGCGGCCCTCGAGCCCTACGCCGCCATCGCCGACGTGCGTGAGGACGGCGCCGAGATCTGGGCCGGTCTCAAGGTGCCGATCCTGGCCCAGGAGAACATCGCGATCATGCTCGGCCTGCCGGTCGACGCGGTCAAGGTCAACGTCATCACCGGCGGCGGCTCCTTCGGTCACAAGCTCTTCGGCGACCACGCCCTGGAGGCGGCCGAGATCAGCAAGGCGATGGGCGTGCCCGTGAAGCTGATGTGGCACCGCGCCGACGAGCCGCGCCAGGGTCGCCTGCACCCGATGGCCACCTCCCGGGTGCGCGCCACGGTGCTCAAGGGCGGGCTGACCGGCGAGGACCAGGTGCTGAGCTTCGAGCAGCGCCACACCAGCGTCGTCACCGACTTCAGCCACGGGCTCGGCGAGATCCTCACCGCCACCGCCGACGAGCTGCCCACCGAGGTCGGTCGCTACCTCGGCGGCCTGACCTTCTCGCAGTCGATCTTCACCCTGACCCAGGAGCTGCCCTACGACTTCGGTGTCGTGACGCAGCTGCTCAACGAGACCGACCAGCGCTTCCGGACCGGCTCCATGCGCAACATCTACTCTCCCGACGTCGCCGTGGCCGCCGAGCTGACCATCGACCAGCTGGCGAAGAAGGTGGGGATGGACCCGCTGGCGTTCCGCATGAAGTTCCTCAAGAACGACCGGGTCAAGGCCGTCCTCGACAAGGTCGGGAAGGAGGGCAACTGGGGTCGCTCGCTGCCCGCCGGCGTGGCCCAGGGCGTGGCCATCCACAAGGAGTACAAGGGCGCCACGGCCATCCTGGTCGAGATCGACACCCGTCCCTCCACGGTCAACCGCGACCTCGGTCCCGAGACCGTGACCGGCCCGCGCGTGACCAAGGTCGTCGTGGCCGTCGACTGCGGCCTGGTGATCAACCCCCGCGGCGTCGAGGCCCAGATGCAGGGCGGGGTGATGGACGGCATCGCGCTGACCCTCACCAGCTCCTGCCACTTCAAGAACGGGCGCTTCCTGGAGGCCAGCTGGGACAACTACTTCTACACCCGCCAGTGGAACGTGCCGCCCGAGGTCGAGGTGCACATCATCGAGACCGACTCCGACACCCCGGGCGGGGTCGGCGAGGCCGCGGTGGGCTCGACGGCGGCCGCGGTGGCCTGTGCCTACGCACGCGCCACCGGCACGCTGCCCAAGCGGTTCCCGATCAACCACGACGACCCGATCGCCTTCAAGCCGAAGTCGTTCGTGCCGCCCGTGCCCCCCTCGCCCACCAACGGGCTCAAGCTCACCTACTGACCAGGAGCCCGACATGGCGAAGCAGACCTTCATCCTCAACGGCAAGCCGGTCACGGTGAACGTGAACGACGACGTGCGCGTGCTCTGGGTGCTGCGCGACCTGCTCGGGGTCACCGGCCCCAAGTACGGCTGCGGCATCAACGTGTGCAAGGCGTGCACGTCGCACATCAACGGCCGCGCCTTCAACCCCTGCTCGGTGCGGGTGGGCGACCTCAAGCCCAAGGACCGCGTCACCACCATCGAGGGGCTGGCCGACGGCGGCAAGCTCCACCCGATGCAGCAGGCCTGGATCGACCGCGACGTCGCGCAGTGCGGCTACTGCCAGCCCGGCCAGATCATGGCCGCGGTGGCGCTGGTGCGCAAGGTGCGTCGCGAGGGTCGCAGCATCACCGAGCGCGACCTCGACACCATCCGCAACATCTGCCGGTGCGGCACCTACACCCGCATCCGCGAGGCGATCCTGCAGGGCGCCCGCGACATGTGAGCAGCAGTCGGGGTCGCCTCAGAGCGCGGCCGCGGGCAGGCACAGCGAGAACGTGCTCCCGCGGCCCAGCTCGGAGGCGACCTCGACGCGTCCGCCGTGCCCGGCGGCGATGCGGGCCACGATGGCCAGCCCCAGGCCCGTGCCCGGGCGGCTGAGCGCCTCGGGGTTGGTCGAGCGGAAGAACTCCTCGAACAGCCGACCGCGGTCCTCGGCCGAGATGCCGATGCCCTGGTCGACGACGTCGACCACGACCTCCGCCGATCCCGACGTACGCCGCGAGCCCACGACCACCTGCACCTCGCTGCCCGGGGGGCTGTACTTGACCGCGTTGCCCAGCAGGTTGGTGACCGCCCGCTCGAGCTCGTCGGCGTCGCCCTCGACCACCAGCCGCGCCGGTGCGCCGTCGGCCCGGGGCGGCGCGAGGGCGACCTCGCGGCGCTGGGCCTCCACCCGCACCAGGTCGTGGGCCTCGGCGACCACGCCGAGCAGGTCCACGCGCTCGGCCTCGACGAGGCGCTCGGGGTCACCCACGCGCGAGAGCAGCAGCAGGTCGTCGACCACGCGGGCCAGCTTGGTCGTGCCGCGACCGATCGCGGCGAGCGAGGCGGTGGCCCGGGCAGGCAGCTCGTCGAGCACCGTGAGCAGCTCGAGGTGGCCGACCACGGAGGTGAGGGGGTTCTTCAGCTCGTGGGAGACGGTGGCGATGAGGCGGGTCTTGTAGACGTCGAGGGCCTGGAGCTCCTTGACCAGCCGGTGCTCGCGCTCGAAGCCGCGGGCGTTGAGCACGACCCGGCCCAGGTCGTGACCGATGTCGAGCACGGCCTCGACCTGCACGTCGGTCCACTCCGGGCAGGTGGCGGCGCGGGTGAGCACGAGGTTGCCCAGGCACTCCGGGCCGGCGCCGATGGGCACGAACATGATGGAGCCGACCCCGATCGAGTCGAGGAAGGCCACGACGGCGGCGTGGTCGCCGGCGGGCAGCTCGGCGTGGCGCTCCCGACCGGTGTCGATGACCTCGACCCGCTGGCGCGACCAGCACTCGCGGGCAGCGGCCTCGGCGACGCGCACCAGGCGCGCGGGCAGCACCACCTCGCTGCCGTCGACGGCGAGCAGCACGCTGGCGCCGCGGTCGTCGGCGTCGAAGACCTGGATCCACATGCCGGCGGCGCCGAAGCCCTCCACCAGCGCCGAGCCGGTCTCCTCGAGGATCTGGGCGAGCCCGTGGTGGCTGCTGGCGTTGCGGACGATCTCGCGGGCGGTGCCGGCGAGGCGCACCTGCTCGGCCAGCTCCTCGCGCTGGAGCGTGAGCAGCGCCGCGTGGGCGGCCTGACGGGCGTACTCCTCCAGCACCCGGCGCGCCGCGGGCCCGGGGCGGCGACCGTCGCGGGGGAGGTCCATCGAGAGCAGGCCGATGAGCCGGCCGTCGGGGGCGAGCAGCGGGGCGCACAGCAGGTCGAGGGGGTGCCAGGCGTCGGGGCCCTCGAGCGGCACGAGCTCGGGCACCCAGCCGTCGACGGTCAGGTCGGGGTCGAGGTGGTCGAGGCGCTCCTGGGGCACGAAGCGCAGCGCCCCCCACGCGTCGGCGATCTCCATCTCCGCCTCGAGGGAGGCGACCGTGGTGCGGGTGCCGAGGAGCGCGCCCGCGGCGTCCTCGTCGCCGGCCACCGCCACCACCTCGAGCTGGTCGACGTCGCGCACCAGCGACAGGGCGGCCACGCCGAAGCCGGCGATGCGGGTGACGCCCTCGGCGACGACCTGGAGCCCGTCGCCGGCCGGGCTGGGCGTGGGGCGGGGTGCGTCGGCGGGGCGGGTCGCGAGCGTGCGGGCAGCGTGCGTCGGCTCGTCGAGCGCTGCGCGCCACGTCGTCACCCTGCACCCCTTCCGAGCGCCCGCCGGCGGTGGGGCGCTCCTCCCGAGAGTAGGGGTGAGGGGGCTGCGCTGACCCGGGATCGGCCCAGGCCAGGCCCGGTTCCTGTCCGTTCGGTCCGGGGCCGGGTGGGTCGATCGGCCTAGTCCGGGCGGCACCCGACCTGGGGAGGGGGCTCGGCGCGAGCCGCGCCGGGTGTCGTGCGCCGCGGCCGCCGCGGGCTGGGCGATGGTCGGCGGCCGCCCCGGGAGGGCCCTAGACTGGGGGCCGTGCCCTTCATCAGCAGCGCGCGCAGGGGTGGGGACGGCCGGCTCACGACGGCCCTCGACCCGCAGGACCAAGGACCGCAGGACGCGTGTGGCGTCTTCGGCGTCTGGGCCCCGGGGGAGGACGTCGCCAAGCTGACCTACTTCGGTCTCTACGCCCTCCAGCACCGCGGGCAGGAGTCGGCCGGCATCGCGGTCTCCAACGGCCGCCAGATCCTGGTCTACAAGGACATGGGCCTGGTCTCCCAGGTCTTCGACGAGACCACCCTCGACTCGCTCAAGGGCCACCTCGCGATCGGCCACTCCCGCTACTCCACCACCGGGGCCAGCACGTGGCAGAACGCCCAGCCCACCTTCCGGCCCACCGTCGACGGGTCCATCGCCCTGGGCCACAACGGCAACCTCATCAACTCCCACGAGCTGCGCGAGATGGTCGAGGCGCTGCCCGGCCCCGACGACGAGCTCGACCTGCACCAGCGCCCGGTGGAGCACTCCACCAACGACACCGGCCTGGTGACGGCGCTGCTGGCCCACCACCCCGACTCCACCCTGGAGCAGCGTGCCCTCGAGGTGCTCCCGCTGCTGCGCGGCGCCTTCTGCTTCGTGTGGATGAACGAGAACACCCTCTACGCCGCCCGTGACCCCCAGGGCATCCGCCCGCTGGTGCTGGGCCGCCTCGACCGCGGCTGGGTCGTGGCCTCCGAGGACGCCGCCCTGGCCACGATCGGCGCCTCCGTCGTGCGCGAGGTCGAGCCGGGCGAGATGATCGTCATCGACGAGAACGGCCTGCGCTCGCACCGCTTCGCCGAGCCCGACCGCAAGGGCTGCGTCTTCGAGTACGTCTACCTCGCCCGCCCCGACGCCACCATCTCCGGGCGCAGCGTGCACGAGTCGCGCGTGGAGATGGGCCGCCAGCTGGCGCGCGAGTACCCCGTCGAGGCCGACCTGGTCATCCCGGTGCCCGAGTCGGGCACCCCGGCCGCTGCTGGCTACGCCGAGGAGAGCGGCATCCCCTTCGGTCAGGGCTTCGTCAAGAACGCCTACGTCGGGCGCACCTTCATCCAGCCCAGCCAGACGCTGCGCCAGCTCGGCATCCGGCTCAAGCTCAACGCGCTGGAGCACATGATCCGCGGCAAGCGGATCGTCGTGGTCGACGACTCGATCGTGCGCGGCAACACCCAGCGCGCCCAGGTCAGGATGCTGCGTGAGGCCGGCGCCCGCGAGGTGCACGTGCGGATCTCCTCACCGCCGGTGAAGTGGCCCTGCTTCTACGGCATCGACTTCGCCACCCGCGCCGAGCTGATCGCCAACGGCCTCAGCCCCGAGGAGATCGCCGCCAGCGTCGGCGCCGACACCCTGGGCTACATCTCCCTCGACGGGATGATCCAGTCCACCAAGCAGCCCGCCGAGCGGCTCTGCCAGGCCTGCTTCACCGGCGAGTACCCCGTGCCGCTGCCCGACGAGAACCTGCTGGGCAAGCACCTGCTGGAGACCACCCTCTCCTCGCCGACCCTGGGCAAGGCGCTGCCCGTGCTCAACAACCCCTGACACCACCCCGGAAGGTCACCCGTGAGCGAGTCCAACGCGTACGCCGAGGCGGGCGTCAACATCGAGGCGGCCGACAAGGCCATCGAGCTGATGAAGGTGTGGGTCGACAAGGCCCGGCGCCCGGAGATGATCGGCGGGCTGGGCGGCTTCGCCGGCCTCTTCGACGCCTCCGCCCTCACCCGCTACGAGCGGCCCCTGCTGGCCACCTCCACCGACGGCGTCGGCACCAAGGTGGCGATCGCCCAGGCGATGGACGTCCACGACACCATCGGCTTCGACCTGGTCGGCATGGTCGTCGACGACCTCGTGGTCTGCGGCGCCGAGCCGCTCTTCATGACCGACTACATCGCCACCGGCCGGGTCGTGCCCGAGCGCATCGCCGCGATCGTCAAGGGCATCGCCGAGGCCTGCCTGGAGGCCGGCTGCGCCCTCATCGGCGGCGAGACCGCGGAGCACCCCGGCCTGCTGGCCCCCGACGAGTACGACGTGGCCGGCGCGACCACCGGCGTGGTCGAGGCCGACCGCCTCCTCGGCCCGGGCCGGGTGCGCCCCGGCGACGTGGTGCTGGCCATGGAGGCCAGCGGCCTGCACTCCAACGGCTACTCCCTGGTGCGCCACGTGCTGCTCGGCGCCCCCGCCGACGGCGGCGCCGGCTGGGCGCTGGACCGCGACGTGCCCGAGCTCGGCCGCACCCTGGGCGAGGAGCTGCTCACCCCCACCCGGATCTACGCCAAGGCCTGCCTCGACCTCGCCGACAGCGTCGAGGTGCACGCGATGTCGCACGTCACCGGCGGTGGCCTGGCGGCCAACCTCGAGCGGGTCATGCCCGAGGAGCTCGTGGCCGTGCTCGACCGTGCGACCTGGACCCCGCAGCCGATCTTCGACCTGGTGCGGCGCGTCGGCGACGTCTCGCAGCCCGACCTCGAGGCCACCCTCAACTGCGGCGTCGGCATGGTGGCGATGCTGCCGGCCGCCGAGGTCGACCGGGCCGTGGGCGTGCTCGCCGGCCACGGCGTGCGGGCCTGGGTCGCGGGCCACGTGAGCAGCAGCGACACCGACGGCGGACGCGTCCTGCTGACGGGCCAGCACCCGGGCTGGTGAGGCCTCCGGGCGGGGTCGGACCGGGGCTCGGACCGGCCCGGCCCGGCACGGCCCGGCTCGCCCGGCCACGGTGATTTCGACGACACGATCCACCGTCGGCGGCCCCGCGGCGGGGCGGACCGACGAGATCGGTGGTCCGAAACACCGGACTGGTGTGCGGGAACGACCGGGCAGCAGGTAGCGTTGGCGCCACGAGTATTCGAGAGACAGCCCGGGAGCCATGGGCCCCGGCCGAGCGTGCGAGGGGGCTGACCCTATGGGGCGCGGCCGAGCTAAGGCCAAGCAGACGAAGGTCGCCCGCGACCTGAAGTACCGCACTCACGAGACGGACTTCGGGGCGCTGGCCAACGAGCTGCATGGCGAGAACCACCAGGACAGCACCGACGAGCTCGAGCCCGAAGAGCTCGAGAAGTGGTCGGACTACGCCGACCCGCGTCGTGACTGACTCCGTCTGACGCACGCACCAGACGACCGCCGGGCCCTGCCCGGCGGCCGTCTGCGTGTGCCCGGTGTCGCTCTCGGCCTCAGCCGACCCAGATGCCTCGCAGGCGACCCACGTCGCGCATGCGGGCCTCGGCGAGCCGGTCGGCGGCGACGGCGGGGGAGACCCCGTCGGTGTCGGCGAGTCCCAGCACCCGGCGGGTGGTGTCGCCGATCAGGTGGGCCCGCGCGCGGGCGCGCTCGAAGGAGAAGCCACGCGGGTCGAGCTCGTCGGCGACCTGCACGAGGCCGCCGGCGTTGACGCAGTAGTCGGGCGCGTAGACGATTCCTCGGTCGAGCATCGCCTTGTCGACCCCGGGGTGCGCGAGCTGGTTGTTGGCGGCGCCGCACACCACGCTCGCGCGCAGCACGGCGAGCACGTCGTCGTCGATCGCGCCACCGAGCGCGCAGGGTGCGTAGACGTCGAGCGGCAGCGCGACGAGCTCGGCGGTCGAGGCGGCGGCGCGGACCCCGGGGTGCGCGGCCAGCACTGCGTCGACGGCCGGGCCGTGCACGTCGGTGACCACGACGTCGGCGCCGTCCTCCACGAGCAGCTCCACGAGGTGGCGTCCGACCTTGCCGACGCCGGCGACGCCCACGGTGCGTCCGGCCAGGGTGGCCGACCCCCACACGTGCTCGGCACAGGCGAGCATGCCCCGGAAGACGCCGTAGGCGGTCAGCACCGAGCTGTCGCCGGCCCCGCCGTGGGCCTGGGTGCGGCCGGTGACGAAGTCGCACTCGCGGGCCACGTGGTCCATGTCCTCGGAGAAGGTGCCGACGTCGCAGGCGGTGTTGTAGCGACCGCCGAGGGTCTGCACGAAGCGGCCGTAGGCCCGCAGCAGGGCCTCGGACTTCAGGGTGGCGGGGTCGCCGATGATGACGGCCTTGCCGCCGCCCAGGTCGAGCCCGGCCAGCGCCGCCTTGTAGGACATCCCGCGGGAGAGGGCGAGCACGTCGCGGACGGCGTCGGCGGTCGAGGCGTAGGGGTGGAACCGGGTGCCGCCGAGGGCGGGACCCAGGGCGGTGGAGTGGATCGCGACGACGGCGCGCAGGCCGGTGGCGGGGTCCTGGGCGAAGACGACCTGCTCGTGCTCGGCGCCGGCCTCGAAGACGTCGAGGGGCACCGACGCCGGCTGCGCCGGGCCGGGCTGCGTCGTCGTGGTGGGGCTGCCGGTCGTGGTGGGGCTGCCGGTCGTGGTGGGGCTGGTCGTCATGGTGGGACTGGTCGGCATGGTGGGGCCGCTCTCTGCTCGGGCCACGAGGTGGTGTGGCGCTGACGGACGACCCGCAGGGGTGGCGCGGGTCACGTCCCAGGCTAGCGGCCCCCGCGGCTCAGGTCCCGGCGACCGACCGGGCCACCACGACCCGCCCGTGGGTGCCGTAGCCCGGCAGCGGCCCGGCGTACGGCGTGCCGTCGAAGGCGACCATCAGCCAGCCCTCCTCGCCCAGGTCGACGAGCGTGGGCCAGGGGATGTTGGTGGGGTAGGGCGCGTCGAGCACGCCGACCTTGGCGAGGTCGAGGTCGAGCACGGCGTGCTGCTGGCGCTGGCCCCGGCGCCCGTCGCGCCCGTCGCTGACCAGCACCCGCCACGCGCCGTCGACGCGCAGCAGCGTGGTGCCCTCGGTGGCGCGGCGCCGCGCGGAGACCGCGCGCAGGGTGAGGGCCTCGAGGGCGGGCCCGGTGGCGAGGGCGGGGTGGAAGTCGAAGAAGCGCCGGGCCGAGACGAAGCCCACCAGCCAGCCGTCGCCGTCGCGCACGAGGTGGGGGTCCCACACCCCGACCGAGCGGACCCCGGCCGCGCGCAGGCCGTCGACCGGGAGGGCCAGCGGCTCGGTGTCGAGCAGGTGGCGGCCCGAGAGCAGGTCGACGTCGCCGTCCGGGCGGGCGAGGGTGACGGCGACGCTCGCGTCGTCGCGGCGCCGGTCGAAGTCGCCCCACGTGCTCGTGGCCACCAGCCAGCGCTCGCCGTCGCGCACGAGGTGGGTGGCGTGGTCGCCGAAGGCCCCGGGCCGGTCGGGCCGTCGGAAGAACAGGTCGGAGCGGTGGGTGAGTGCCAGGGTGGCGGGGTCGAGGGACCACACCGAGGTGTGGGCGGTGTCGAAGAAGCCGGGCCCGGCGCTGGTGGCGCTGAGCAGCAGGTCGCCCCCGGGCCGGTACGCCGAGCCGTCGGCGTGGCCGACCAGCCGCAGGTCGCGCAGACCGAGCTGGCCGAAGCCGCCGGCGCGCACCCGCGCGACGGGGCCGGAGTGGGTGGTGACGAGAGCCGCGAGCCACCGCTCGTCGCGCGTGTCGACCCGGCCCGCCCCGCCGCGGTCGGCGGCGCGCTCGGCGCCGAGGTCGACCCGGGCGCGGGTGGTCCAGGCCCGCCCGTCGTGGGTGTGGACGGCGAGGTGGACCCCGGTGAGGGTCAGGCCGAGCCGCACGGGGCGCTGCTTGGGCCGGCCGTGCCGCCGGCTGAGGTGACGTGACGTGGTGGCGCCGACGCGCAGCTCGAGGGAGACCTCCCCGGTGGCGGGGTCCCACAGCGCTCCCAGCTCGTCGTCGCCGGAGGCGAGGGCGAGGCGCACCGGGGCGTCCCGGCCGGGCGCCGTCCCCGCCGCGGGCAGCTCGACCTCCACGGCGGCGTAGGGCGCCGGGTGGGGAGTGGGGTGGGCCGAGGCGGGGCCCGGTGCGGCGTCGTCGACCAGCACCGACCCGGGGGAGACGAGGTCGACCGGTCGCAGCCGGGCCGCCACCTCGAAGCGGGGCAGGCCCGTCGCGCCGCCCACGGGGTCAGGCGAGCACGAGCACGAGCCCGACGACGCCGGGCAGGGTGCCGAGCAGCAGCCACGGGCTGAGCGGGGAGCGACGGTGGATGGCCAGCCCGGCGGCCACCGCGACCACGCCGAAGGCGGCGCCGATGACGTTGAGGCCGACCCGGGCGGAGACCTCGGAGTCGTCGAGGAAGAACGCCGAGATCACCAGCCCCACCGACAGGTGCATGATCGTGGTGACGGCCAGCACCGACATGACCCACTGCTGCACGTTGGTCAGCGACCGGCTCGACGGCGGTGCCGGCGGGTTGGCCGGGTCGATGAGGTGGCGGGCGCGGCGCGGGGCCGGCGGGGTCGGTGTGCTCATGGCCCCTCCAGCCTACGGGCCCCGCTCCCGGCCCGGGTCGCAGCGCTCAGCCCTGGTCACAATGCTCGGCCGTGGTCGCAGCGCTCAGCCCTGGTCGGCGGCGGCGCGGGGCCCGTCGAGCTCGGCGGCGCGGCTGGTCTGCGGCACGACGACGCGCAGGGCGTTGCGCTGGACCTCGAAGGTCGCGGGCGTGGTCGCGGCGATCTCGCCGTCGAGGTTGACCGGGAGCGGCTCGTCGGTGACCACGCGGACCCGACGGGTGGTGAGGTGGTGGACCTTCTCGTGCTCCACGAACGACCCGTCCTTGAGGAAGCGGGCGATCGAGACGTGGTCGCGCAGCCGGCCGCGCTCGATGGCGTAGACGTCGAGCAGGTGGTCGTCGACCGAGGCGTTGGGCGCGACGGCGTTGCCGCCGCCGTAGTGGCGGCCGTTGCCGACCGCGACCTGCATCAGGTCGTGCAGCGCGAGGGTGTCGTGGTCGCCGTCGGGGAACTCCAGCCGGGCGGTGAAGGGCTCGTGGCCGCGGTAGGCCCCGAGCGTCGCCACGGGGTAGGCCAGCGGGCCGAGGCGCTTCTTCAGGCCGGGGCGCAGGCGCTGGGTGACCCCGACCGAGAGCCCGAGGGAGGCGACGTTGAGGAAGCCGCGCCCGTCGCAGCGGCCGAGATCGACGTCGACGACCTTGCCCGTCGCGAGGTGCTCCACGGCCTGCTCCAGCGCCGACGGGATCTCGAGCGTGCGGGCGAAGTCGTTGGCGGTGCCGAGCGGCAGCACGCCGAGCACGACGTCGGACCCGGCCACGCGGTCCGCGGCGCACGAGACGCTGCCGTCGCCGCCGCCCACCACGAGCAGGTCGGGACCCTCGGCGAGGGCCCGCTCGAGGGTGGCGGCGAGCTCGGCGCCGGTGGTGACGCTCAGCACCCGCGCGTCGGCGAGGTCGTGGCGCGCCAGCAGGGCGGGCAGCCGGTCGCGCGCCGCGGCGCCGCTGCGGGAGCCGGCGTTGACCACGACCGTCGTACGGCGACGCGGGGCCGGGGGACCGGGGGTGGGCTCGGGTGCCATGGCACGAGGGTAGGTCGCCTCGATGAGGACCCGATGAGACGCGGCTGTGCCCGCGCTGTGCCGCCCCTCCGCGCCGCCCGCCGGTCCGCTCCGGACCGACGGGCCCGCGCTCAGACCTCGGTGAGGGGGTTGCGCTGGCGACCGTCGGTGACGGTCTCCTCGTGCTGCTGGCGGGCCTTCTCGATCTTGGCCATGAGACCCGGCTCGTCGCGCACCATGCGGCGGTACTTCGGGCCGAGGGCCTTGATCTGCTCGCCCTCCTGGATCAGCTTGCCGAAGATGCGCTCGCGCTCGGCGGTGTCGGCGGTGTAGTCGAGGTCGAGGTAGGCGTCGACGTGGCGCTGGGCGTTGCCGATCGCGGTCTTGGCCCGACCCTTCTTGCTGACCAGGGAGGCGACCACGGTGACGACGAGGATGCCGAGGATCACGCTGAGGGAGACCCCGGTGCTGATCTCGGTGACGTCGACGTGCTCGCCGCCGTTGATGAAGCCGAGGTTGTTCTCGTGCAGCGCGTGGAGGATGAGCTTCACACCGATGAAGGCCAGGATCGCCGCGAGGCCGTAGGACAGGTAGATCAGGCGCTCGAGCAGGCCCTCGATGAGGAAGAACAGCTGGCGCAGCCCCAGCAGTGAGAAGGCCGTGGCGGTGAAGACGATGAAGGTGTTCTGGGTGAGGCCGAAGATCGCCGGGATGGAGTCGAGGGCGAAGAGGATGTCGGTGCCGCCGATGGCCACCATGACCAGCAGCATCGGGGTGAGCATCTTCTTGCCGTCGACCACGGTGGTCAGTTTGTCGCCGTCGAACTCCTCGGAGGTGCGGATGAAGCGGCGCGCCAGCTTCACCACGAAGTTCTGCTCGTCCTCGTCGTGGCCGCCCTGGGCCTCGCCCTTGAGCATGTTGCCGGCGGTCAGGATGAGGATGAGGCCGAAGAAGTAGAAGACCCAGGCGAACTGGTTGATCAGGGCCGCGCCCAGGAAGATGAAGCCGGTGCGGGCGATCAGGGCGAAGACGATGCCGAAGAGCAGCACCTTCTGCTGGTCCTCGCGCGGCACCCGGAAGCTGGTCATGATGATCAGGAAGACGAACAGGTTGTCGACGCTGAGCGCCTTCTCGGTGATGTAGCCCGCGAAGTACTCCCCGCCCATCGTGCCGCCGCCGAACCACAGCACCCCGAGGCCGAACAGCACGGCGATGCCGACGTAGAGCGCCGACCAGACCGAGGCCTCCTTGAGCGTCGGCACGTGGGCCTTGCGCACGTGGAACACGAAGTCGAAGAGCAGCATGCCGATGATGCCGACCACGGTGAGGGTCCAGACCCAGGTGGGGACTTCCATCGTCAACGCTCCATCTGCTCGGTGGGTCGGCGGTGTGCCGGCGCGGACAGCCTAGGGTCGGCGGGCGGCGGCTGCGCTCCCCCGGTTGGGCGTGTGGAGCAGGCCCGAAGCGCCCCGCCGGGCCCGGCGGGGCACTAGCCTGGCTCGATGCCCCACATCCTCGTCGTCGCCGGTGGGCAGGACCGCGCCGACGCCGTGGCGGCCCGCATCGAGTCCGCCGACCGACGGACCGCGACGGCCGACCGCGGCTCGGCGCTGGAGGCGGTGGCCACGACGGGTCCGCGGTGCGTGGTGGTGGCCGCCGAGCGCACCGACGGCGGGTGGGTCACACCCCTGCTCGCCGAGCTGCGGGCGTGGTCCTCGCTGCCCGTGCTGGTGCTGGCCGACCTCGACCGCGACTCCGACCTCGGCCGTGACCTCGACGGTGACGACGACGGCGACGACGACGTCGCGGCGCCCGGCGAGCTCCTCGCGGCGCGGCTGCTCGACGCGGGCGCCGACGACGTCCGCGACCTCGGGTGCGGCGACGCGCTGCTCGCGGCGGCGCTGCGGGCCCTGGAGCGGCGGTGCGGGGCCGAGCCCGACCCCGACGCGGCACTGACCGGACCGCTGCTGCGCTTCGGTCCGCTGGTCGTGGACCTGCACGAGCGCAGCGTGCGCCGCGACGGTCGCGAGGTGCGGCTGACCCCGACCGAGTGGCGGCTGCTCGAGCCGCTGGCCACCCGCCCGGGGGTCCTGCTCACCCATCGCGGGCTGCTGCGCTCGGCCTGGGACGAGAGCCACGGCGACGAGACGCGCGACGCCCTGCGCGCCCACATCCGCTCGCTGCGGGCCAAGCTCGGCGACGACGCGACCGCGCCGACCTTCATCCGCACCGAGAGCGGCACGGGCTACCGCTGGATCGCCGTGCCGAGCGCCACCGCCGACACCCGGGCCTTCGAGCAGGCCGGGCCCGGTCGGCTGGGGGCACGCGAGCTCGTCCACGAGCTCAGCACGCTGCTGAGCTCGGTGCGGGTGACGGTCTACCTGCTGCGCGGCGCGGTGGTCGCGCCGGCCGGCGCCGCCCAGGCGCCCGGTGACCTGCTCGACCGTCTCGAGCAGCTGCTGGCCCGTGTCGCGACCCATGCGGTGGAGCTGGAGGGGCGCTGCGTCCGCGACCCCGGGGTGCTCGCGCCCGCCGTGCCGGTCGGGGAGGCAGGGGGGTCGTCGTGGCGGTGATCGTGGTGGCCGAGGACGACCCCGACCTCAGGGAGCTGGTCACGCTCATCCTCGGCCAGGCCGGGCACGAGGTGGTCGGCGTCGGCCAGGGCGACGCCGCCCTCGCGGCCTGCCGCGAGCGGCGCCCGGCGGTCGCCGTGCTCGACATCGCGATGCCCGGCGACCTCGACGGCCTGGCCGTGACCCGGGCGCTGCGCGCCGACCCGGCCACCGCCGACCTGCCGGTGCTGCTGCTGACGGCCCGGGCACGCGCCGACGACGTCAGGGCCGGCATCGACAGCGGCGCCGACGACTACATCGCCAAGCCCTTCGACGTGGGCTACTTCGTGAAGAGGGTCGGCCGGCTCGTCGCCGACGGTCGACCGGCCTGAGGCGTCGCACCGTGCTCGCTCGGGGAGCAGGCGAGCGGCAGGACGAGGCGCACGGTCGTGCCCGCGCGCGGCGCGGAGTCGAGGTCGACGCGCCCGCCGTGGGCCTCCACGATGGAGCGGACGATGCTCAGGCCCAGCCCGGTGCCCTCGATGGCGGCGTCGGAGGCGCTGGCCGAGCGGTAGAACCGGTCCCACACCCGAGGCAGGTCGGCCTGGTCGATCCCGATGCCGTCGTCGCTGACCTCGATGACGGCCTCGGACCCGACGGTGGTCACGGTGAGCGTGACGTGGCCGCCGTCGGGGGTGAACTTCACGGCGTTGCCGACGAGGTTCATCACGGCGCGCTCCAGCTGGTCGAAGTCGCCGACGACCTCGGCGGGCGGGGTGTCCAGGTCGTGCACCAGCTCGATCGACCGGGCCCGGACGAGCTCGGAGCAGGCCTCCATCGCCGAGATCACGACGCGGTGCACGTCGAGGTGCTCGCGGGCCATGGAGATGGCGCCCGACTCGATGCGGGAGAGGTCGAGGAGGTTCTCGATCAGGCGCAGCAGGCGGCGACCGTTGCGGTCGACGCGCCCCAGCAGGGCGTGCTGCTCCTCGGAGAGGGGCCCGGCCGCCTCGGAGTCGAGGACCTGGGTGAAGCCGAGCACGCTGGTCATCGGCGTGCGCAGCTCGTGGCTGATGGAGGCCACGAAGTCGGTCTTGATGCGGTCGAGCTCCGAGAGCCGGCTCACCGCCTGCCGCTCGTGCTCGAGGGCGATCTCGAGCGCCTGCTCGCTGCGACGGCGCTCGGTGACGTCCTGGGCCACGCCGACCACGCCGGTCACCGCGCCGGAGGCGTCGCGCAGGAGGTTGACGGTGAGGCTGACGGTGAGGCGACCGCCGTCCTTGCGGATGAGCGTCCAGTCCAGTTCGGGCGGGTCGGGCTGCTGGGCGAGCGCGGTGAAGACCTCGAACGTGGGAGCGACGCCGAGACGGCGGGCGTGACCGGCCACCTCCTCGGGGTCGTGGAGCGCCAGCTTGGTCATGCGCCCGACGACCTCCTCCGCGCTCCACCCCAGGCTCTCCTGGGCGCCCCGGTTGAAGAAGGTGATGAGGCCGGCGGCGTCGGTGCCGACGATGATCGCGCCCGAGGTGGCGTCGAGCACGGTCTGCAGCTGGTGCGCGGTGTGGCGCTGGTCGGTCACGTCGAGCCCGGTCATCACCACGAGCGGGGCGCCGGTGTCGTGCCGGAGCAGCGCCAGCGTGGTCAGCACCTCGCGGCGAGCCGATCGCCCGCGCCACAGCAGCTCGTGCACCGCGCCGGTCTCCCCGGCCAGGCACGCCGCGAGTGCCGCCTCGAAGGCGGCCGCGCTGTCGGGGCACACCAGCGCCGCCGTCGCCGGCGCCCCGACGAGGCTCGTCGCGCGCGCCCCCGTGCTGGACTCGGTGGCGGTGTTGACCTGGAGCACACCTCCGTCGGCGTCGAGCACGACGACGAGGGAGCCGACGCTGTCGAGCACGGCGCGGGTGAAGTCGCGCTCGTGGGTGAGCTCGGCCTGGGAGGTGCGGGCCGCGGTGAGGTCGACCAGCTGCGCGACCACGAGCCGGCCCTCGGCGGCGTCGGGCACCACCGACAGGCCGAGCCGCACGCAGCGTGGCGGAGAGGTCTCCAGCCACAGCTCGCTCTCCCAGGTCGGGGAGTGCCCGGCCTCCAGCGACCCCACCGCCGAGCGCAGGAGTGCGCGCTGGGAGGCGGCCAGGCCCCGGGTCCAGGGCCGCTCCACCAGCTCGGCCTCGGGGACGCCGAGGAGGTCGGCGGCCGCGTCGTTGAGCTCGACGACCACGAGGTCCCCGTCGGTGTGGCGCAGCAGCACCATGCCGATGAGCGACTCCCGGATCCCGCGGCGGTAGCGCTCGCGCTCGCCGACGACCACCCGGAGGGCGGCGGCGCGCTGGCTGGTGGCGATGGCCAGGGGGAGGGTGACCAGGACGAGGATGACGAGGTAGCTCTGCTGGAGCGCCGCCAGCGTGGTGGCCGGGCCGCTGAGGTCCCCGAACGGACCGCGGCCCAGGTCGCTCAGCACGGTCACCGCGACACCGGCCGCGAGCATCTGGCCGCCGGCGACGCGCGCCGGGAACCGTGCGGCGGCCCAGGCCAGCAGCGGGAGCGGGAGGAACGCGATCGGGTACTCGTGGGTGGCGCCGAACACGACGCCGAAGGTGGCGGCCGCGGCCAGCGACTGCACCAGCACCTCGAACGATGCGACGCGCGCCGGCCCACCCTCGGTGAGCCTCCCGGCCATCAGGAGGCCGAGGGGCACGACGATCAGCACCGACGCCGCGTGGGTCGCCATCACGGTGCGCGCGACCGCGAGCAGCGATCCCGTGCCGACCAGCTCGACGGCGGTGCCGGCCAGCACACCCGCCACGGCCGCGCCCCCGGCCGCGGCGAGGAACAGCCGACCCAGGTCCTCGAAGCTGGCCAGGACGGGGCGACGGCGGTGGGCCCCGAGCAGGAGCGCGACGGCCAGGGACTCGGCGGTGTTGGTGACGCCGAACATCAACGCCAGCCCCGGTGGCCGGTCGCCGACCAGGTTGGCCGCGAAGGACAGGCCCACGAGGGCCGCGGCCAGCAGCGCCCACCGGCGTACCGGCGAGAGGGCCACCACGAGGGCCGAGACCCCGGCGGCGGGCCACCACGCCGCCACCGGCGCGCCCTCGGGACGCAGGGTCACCGACGCGACGCTGAGGGCGAAGGTCGCGGCCAGGGCCAGCAGGGTGAGCAGGGTGTCGGGGCTGCCGCCGCGCGCCGACGGCCCGCGGCGTCCGAGAGCAGCGGACGTGGTCACCCGACCATCGTCGGCCCCGCCGAGTCCGACGTGAGGCTCCTACACAGAACCTTCACGTCGAGACGCCTGCGGCGTCGCCCACCCGGGGCTGGCGAGCGCCGTCGGGTTTCGGGCGCCCGCCATGATCGAGCGGTGGACACGACGACGCCGCCCCCGGCCCCGACCTCGACCGGGGCGCTCCCGGCGTACGACGACCTGGGCGGGGGCGAGCGCACCTGGCTGCTGCTGCACGCCTTCCCGCTGTCAGGCCGGATCTTCGAGCGGCTGGCCCCCCTGCTGGCGCAGGGCGCGCGGGTGCTGGTGGTCGACCTGCCGGGGCTGGGACGCAGCGCCGTGCCGACGGAGGAGGCGTCGATGGACCACGTCGCCGCCGCCCTGCTGGCCGTGCTCGACGCCGCCGGGGTCGAGCGGGCCGACGTGCTCGGCATCTCGACCGGGGGCTACGCCGCCCTGCGCCTGGCCGGCCTCGCACCCGAGCGGGTCGGTCGCCTCGTGCTCGCCAGCACGACCCCGTGGCCCATCGAGCCCGACGTGCCCGCCGAGCGGCGGGCGACGGCCGAGGAGGTCGAGACCAGCCGGTCGACCACCTCGCTGCTCGACTCGGTCGAGGGAGGGCTCGGCCCGACCGCCCGCCGCGAGCAGCCCGGGCTCGCCGACCTGGTGCGGGGGCTGATCCTGGGCGCCGACCCCGACGGCGTCGCCTGGGTCGCGAGGGCGGTCGCCGCGCGGCCCGACACGTCCGCGGTGGTGGCCGGCCACCCCCGCGAGGTCGTGCTGCTCTTCGGCGAGGAGGACGGGGAGACCCCGCCCGAGCGCGCGACGCAGATGGCGCGGCTGCGGCCCGACCACCTGCCGACGTCGCTCCACGTGCTGCCCGCGACCGGCCACCTCACCGTGCTGGAGCGGCCCGCCGAGGTGGCCGCGCTCCTCGGGGGCTGAGAGGGGACGCTGGGAGGGCCGGGCCCACCGGCGGGCGGGTCAGCGCAGCCGGGCCAGGTAGGCCGACCCGGCGCGCACCTGGGCGAGCCGGCGCTCCCAGGTCACGCCGACCACGGTCAGCAGCGTCCCGGTGAGGCCGAGCAGCACCCACTGCGGGGTCTGCGCCGCCCACGGCGCCGCCTCGGCCAGCACGAGCACGCCGCCGACGACGACCCCGACCACCAGGGGAGCGGCGAGGCGCAGCCGGGCCCCGAGCAGCACGAGGCCCAGGCAGGCGAGCCCGAGCAGCAGGGCGCGGGGGCTGACCGGGTCGTCGACCAGCACCCGCAGCAGGCTGGGCACGGTGGCGAGCAGCAGGCCGCTGCCGAGCGCCGACCGGGTCGAGGCGGCGGGGTCGCTCTGCAGCCGGTGCGCACCCAGCACGAGCAGGGCCAGCGCGGCCGGCAGCGCGTAGGCCTCCGGCTGGGTCACCCCGGCGTCGGCCAGCCGCACCCAGCTGGCGGCCGTGAGCAGCGTGCCGCCCAGCCACCCGGCCGGTCGTCGCTCGACCCGCAGCAGCGCCGCGGCCACGACGAGGGCGCCGACCAGCGTGAGGTGGAGGGCCACCGCCGCCGCCGCGTCGTACGTCGACCCCGCGCCGTCGCGACCGGCCGCGTCGGCCGCGGCGTCGACGGCCGCGGCGGAGGCGAGGACGGCGGTCGTCAGCGCGGTCAGCTCGACCACGGGCCGGGCCCGCCACAGGGCGAGCGCCCCGACGGCCACCACGACGGCGGGGCCCAGCGTGGTGGCGCCCAGCCCTGCGGCGTCACCGCCCGACCACACCGCCCACCCACAGGCGGCCGTGAGCACCACGAGCGACGGCGGGGCGGGGCGCCGGTGGGCCGCGACCAGGGAGACGCCGAGGGCCGCGACGGCGGCCACGGCGCCGAGGGCGGCGCTGGGGAGGGCCGCCACGACGGCCACGACGAGCAGCGCCAGACCCACGTCGGTGTCGTGGAGGTCCCGGGTCTCGTGGGTGCCGGCGCCGGGGGCGGTGCCGGCGGCGGTGCCGGCGGCGTGACGGGTGGCGGGAAGGGTGAGCAGGCCACCGGCGACGCAGAGGAGGAGCACCACGGCCGCCAGCGGGGCGCTCGTGAGCGCGACCAGCACCGCGGCGATCAGCGTGACCGCGGCCGCACCGCGCCGGAGGGCCGGGTCGCGGAGGGCGCGGGTCGGGGTGGCGGCGACGTCCGGCCGAGTGCCCGGGCGCGTCAGCGTCGCGGCGAGCACACCGAGGGCGAGCGCGGAGGGCAGCACCAGCCACGCCGGGGCGGGCAGCTCGCCCGAGAGCCGCACACCGGCGGATCGGCTCAGCGGCTCGCCGACCGCCAGCAGCCTGACCACGGCGGCCGCGGCCAAGGTCGCGGCGGTGACGGCGACCGGTGCGGCCGCGACGACGGCGGGCACGGTGACCGCGACCCGCCACGGGGCCGGCACGCCCCGCGCTGCCAGGGCCCACGCGACGCAGACCGCGCCGGCGGCCAGGGTGACTCCGGTGGGCCCCTCGTCGAGGGCCGGCAGGACGAGGGCCAGGGAGGCCAGGGCGCCCGCCAGCACGACGCAGGCGTGCAGCCGCGTCGGTCGGCGGCCCGGGTGGTCTGCGTGGTCCGCGCGGCCCGGGTGGGCGGCGCGGCCTGCGTGGCCACGGCGGGAGGTGTCGCCCGCGTCAGGGGCGCCGCCATCGGCGGGGACGTCGGGAGCGGCGACGGACCCGGGAGGCGTCCCGGTGGAGGCCCCGGTGGTGCGGGCCGGGGACCAGACGACGGGGAGCAGCGCGAGCGCGGCGGTGACCAGCAGCGCCGGGCCGTGGGTCGTGGTCCACAGCCCGGTACGACGGGCGCAGGTAGGACCGCTGCAGGGCGTCGCGGGTCTCGGCCAGCTCGGCGTGCAGGCGCTGCTCCT
>NZ_CAKASO010000030.1:0-51151 GCF_916862475.1 Nocardioides sp. Leaf374 | reverse complement strand
GCTCGGCGCCGCCGGCCGAGCTGCCGCCCGCGCCACCGGAGGGGCCGGAGCGGCGCACGGGGCCGCCGCCGTCCTCGCGCAGCTCGATGAGCTTGCCGGAGATGCGGGTGCTCTCGAGCTTGGCGTAGACGCTCGGGTCGAGGTCGGCGGGCAGCTCCACCAGCGAGAAGTCGGGGCGGATCTGGATGTGCCCGAAGTCCCCGCGGCGCAGGCCGCCCTCGTTGGCGATGGCGCCGACGATCTGGCGCGGCTCGACCTTGTGGCGCTTGCCGACCGAGATCCGGTACGTCGCCATCGGCACGTCGCTCTGGCCGCGGCGCGGACCGCGTTCGCCGCGCTCGGGCCGGTCCCCGCGGCCCGGGCGGTCGCCGCGGTCGGGACGCTCGGCGGGCTGGCGCATGGCGCGGTCGGCCTCGGCGTCGAGGAGCAGCGGGGTGTCGCCCTGCGCGACCACGGCGAGCGCCGCGGCCACGTCGACCTCGGGCACGTCGTGCTCGTTCATGTAGTGGGTGACGATGTCGCGGAACCGCGCGATGCGGGCCGTCTCGCCCAGCGCGGCGGTGATCGCCTCGTCGAAGCGGGTCAGGCGGGTGGAGTTGACGTCCTCCACGCTGGGCAGCTGCATCGGCACGAGCGGGGAGCGCGTGGCCTTCTCGATGTGCTTGAGCAGGTAGCGCTCACGCGGGGTGATGAAGGAGATCGCGTCACCGGAGCGCCCCGCGCGGCCCGTGCGGCCGATGCGGTGCACGTAGGACTCGGTGTCGGTGGGGATGTCGTAGTTGACGACGTGGCTGATCCGCTCCACGTCGAGGCCGCGGGCCGCGACGTCGGTGGCCACGAGGATGTCGAGCTTGGCCGCCTTGAGCTGGTTGACGGTGCGCTCGCGCTGCACCTGCGCGACGTCGCCGTTGATGGCGGCCGCGGAGAAGCCGCGGGCGCGCAGCTTCTCGGCGAGGGTCTCGGTCTCGTTCTTGGTGCGGACGAAGACGATCATGCCCTCGAAGTTCTCGACCTCGAGGATGCGCGTGAGGGCGTCGACCTTCTGGGGGTAGCTCACCATCAGGTAGCGCTGGGTGATGTTGGCCGCGGTGGCGGTCTTGTTCTTGACCGTGATCTCGGCCGGGTCGCTCAGGTACTGCTTGGAGAGCCGGCGGATCTGCGGCGGCATGGTCGCGGAGAAGAGCGCGACCTGCTTGTCCGAGGGGGTCTCGGCCAGGATCGTCTCGACGTCCTCGGCGAAGCCCATGTTGAGCATTTCGTCGGCCTCGTCGAGCACGAGGAAGCGCAGCTCGGACAGGTCGAGGGTGCCCTTGTCGAGGTGGTCCATGATCCGGCCCGGGGTGCCGACCACGATGTGCACGCCGCGGCGCAGGGCGCTGAGCTGCACGCCGTAGGCCTGGCCGCCGTAGACGGGCAGGACGTGCACGCCCTTGATGCTCGCGGCGTACTTCTGGAAGGCCTCGCAGACCTGCAGCGCCAGCTCGCGGGTCGGGGCCAGCACGAGCGCCTGCGGGGTCTTCTGGGAGACGTCGAGGCGCGAGAGGATCGGCAGCGCGAAGGCGGCGGTCTTGCCGGTGCCGGTCTGCGCCAGGCCGACGACGTCGCGGCCGTCGAGCAGGGTGGGGATCGTGGCGGCCTGGATGGCCGAGGGGGTCTCGTAGCCGACGTCGCGCAGCGCCTTGAGGACCTGGTCGGAGAGGCCGAGGTCGGAGAAGGTCGGCTCGGTCCGCGCCTCGGCGGCGGGCGTCGCGGGCTCGGTCGCGGGCTGGGCAGCAGGCTCCGCGGCGCTCTCGGGAGCGGGTGCGTCGGCCGGTACGTCAGAAGGGCTCACCCGTCAACGGTAGTCGCTCGGCGCGGCGGCGGCGGATTCCGCGTCGCGGAGGGCTGGGTCACGTCGGCTCCCCGTCACCTCGCGCACGCCCCGCGCGCGCCCGCCCGCCGCCGTGCCGAGCGGCCCGCGCTCACTCGACGGTGACCGACTTGGCGAGGTTGCGCGGCTTGTCGATGTCGTGGCCCAGGTGCTTGGCGGCGTGGTAGGCCAGCAGCTGCAGCGGGATGGTCAGCAGGATCGGGTCGAGCTCGCGCTCGAGGTGGGGCACGTCGATGCGCACGACGTCGAGACCGCCGAGGTCGACGCCGGGGTGGGTCACCACGACGAGCGGACCCTTGCGCGCCGCGATCTCGTGGAGGGCGGCGACGTTGCGCTCGGTGAGCTCGTCGTCGGGCACCACCGCGACGGTGGGGACCTCCTCGGAGATCAGCGCGAGCGGGCCGTGCTTGAGCTCGGAGGTCTGGTAGGCCTCGGCGTGGCGGTAGCTGATCTCCTTGAACTTCTGCGCCCCCTCGCGCGCCACCGGGAAGCCGCGCACCCGCCCGACGAAGAACAGGCTCTCGGCCTCGGCCAGGCGCTGGGCCACCGCGGCGAGGGCGTCCTCCTGGGCCAGCACCTCCTCCACGGCCGCGGGCAGCGCCTGCAGCCCGGCGATGAGGCGACGCCCGTCGGCCACCGAGAGGTCGCGCACGCGTCCCAGCTGCAGCGCGAGCAGCGAGAAGCCGAGGAACATGTTGGTCAGCGCCTTCGTGCTGGCCACCGCCACCTCGGGCCCGGCGTGGAGGTAGATGCCGGCGCCGCACTCGCGGGCGATCGCGCTGCCCACGACGTTGACCAGGCCGATGACGCGCCCGCCCTTGCGCTGGATCTCCTGCACTGCCAGCAGCGTGTCGACGGTCTCGCCGGACTGGCTGACCGCGACGTAGAGCGTGTCGGGCTCGATGACGGGGTTGCGGTAGCGGAACTCGCTGGCCGCCTCGGCGTCGGCGGGGATCCGGGCCAGCTCCTCGATGAGCGAGGCGCCCATCTGGCCCACGTAGTAGGCCGAGCCGCAGCCGAGCACCTTGACCCGGCGTACGGCACGGGTCTCGCGCGGGTCCATCTCCAGACCGCCGAGGTGGGCGGTGCCGAAGCGCTCGTCGAGGCGACCGCGCAGCACGCGCTCGGCCGCGGCGGGCTGCTCGAGCATCTCCTTGCGCATGAACGACTCGTGGTCGCCGGCGTCGTAGGAGGTCGGGTCGACGTCGACCTCGGCCGCGGTGCGGGCCACGCGGGTCAGGTCGTGGCGGAAGGTCGTGAAGCCGGCCGGGGTCAGCGTGGCGATCTCGCCGTCGGCGAGGTGGGCGACCGTCGTGGTGTGGCGCACGAGCGCGGCGAGGTCGGAGGCGACGAGCATCTCCTTCTCCCCCACGCCGATGATGAGCGGGCTGCCGTTGCGGGCCACCACGATGCGGTCGGGGAAGTCGGCGTGGACCACCGCGATGCCGTAGGTGCCCTCGACCGCGGCCAGGGCCTCCACCACGCGCTCCTCGAGGGTCTCGGCGACCGAGCGGCCGATGAGGTGCGCGAGCACCTCGGTGTCGGTGTCGCTGGTGAGGGTCACCCCGTCGTCGGCGAGCCCGGCGCGCAGGGCGGCCGCGTTGTCGATGATGCCGTTGTGGACGACCGCGACGTCGCCCTTCTCGTCGGTGTGCGGGTGGGCGTTGACGTCGTTGGCCGGGCCGTGGGTGGCCCAGCGGGTGTGGCCGATGCCGCTGCGGCCCGAGAACCGCTTGGGCAGGTCGCTGCCGAGGTCGCGCACGCGGCCGGCGGCCTTGACCACCTTCACGGCGGGCTCGCGGCCCGCGCCGACGACGGCGAGGCCGACGGAGTCGTAGCCGCGGTGCTCCAGGCGGGTCAGGCCCTCCAGGATCAGGGGTGCTGCCTGCTGGGCGCCGATGTAGCCGACGATGCCGCACATGGTGGGTCCTCTCGGGGTTCGTGGTGCTGGTGCTGACGTGGGTGCCGGCGGGTGCCGGCGGGTGGTCGCGCTCGGGTGGGAGCCGGCGCGCGGGCGGGCCTAGCCGTGGACGATGCGGCGCATCTGCCGGTCGGTGAGGCGGGGGGCGGCGACGAGGCGCTGGGCCAGCTCGTCGCGCACGAGGGCGAAGATGTCGGCGTTGCGCACGCCCGCGGAGCGCAGCTGGGCGTGGCGGCGGCGTACGACCTCCTCGACCGGCTGGGCGAGGAAGTCGACGACGTCCTGCGCGACGCGCAGGGCCTCGGGTCGGCTGAGGTCGGTCGTGGCGCTGAGGTGGTCGACGAGCGGGGCGAGCGGATGCTCTCGGAGGTCGTCGGGTGCGCGCACCGCCAGATCGTGACCGCAGCAGCCTCGACCTGCCAACTTCCTGCCCGATTTCGGGCAGGAACGACCCAGACGGACGCCTGTTCGCCGACCGAGCCAGCGGCAGCTCCGGCCATGGCCGGGTCGGGCGGGGCCCGGCCCGACCACGCGCCCGGATCGACCGGGTGGAGCGCCGTGGTGACGCCGCGCGGTCGATCACCCCTCCAGGTGGAGCAAGGGAGCGAAGTGGCGGCAAAATCCGCCCGTCCGTGTGGAGCCGTGCTACCTTTGGTGAACAGAAGATGAACAGGAGGTGTCCCATGCTGAACTCGCAGATGACCGGAGCCCTGACCCAGACCTGGGTGACCGTCACCGACAGCAGCGGCCGCACGCGCCTGGAGGCCCACTGGGTCGACCCGACGCTCGACGTCCGGAGCGCAGCTCCGATCCAGACGCCTCACGCAGCCTGAGCGACACGCACGAGGAGCCGCGACCCACCGGGGGTCGCGGCTCCTCGTCATTTCCGGCCCGACGGGGCCGTGTCGACACTGGTCCAGACCGCCTCGCGACTGCGGACCGACGTCGGGAATGAAAACGGACCCCGGTCCGGTTGTGGGTAATTGAAAGTTCCACTAGCGTGGACGAGCACCCCCACCACAGACCTCAGGAGCACACCATGGGCATCTTCAGCCGCTCGAACGACAAGACCACCGGCGCCACCGCCACCTTCGACGCCCCCACCAGCGTCGTCTCCGACCTCACCGGCGACTACACCATCGACCCCAGCCACAGCCGACTCGGCTTCAGCGCCCGTCACGCGATGGTCACCACCGTCCGCGGCCAGTTCAAGGACTGGAGCGGCACCGCCCACATCGACACCGCCAACCCCGCCGCCTCCTCGGTGACCCTCAGCATCGTCACCGCCTCGATCGACACCGGCTCCGCCGACCGCGACGGCCACCTGGTCTCCGGCGACTTCTTCGACGCCGAGAAGAACCCCACCATCACCTTCACCTCGACCGACGTCAGCCGCGACGGCGACGACTGGACCATCACGGGCGACCTGACGATCGCCGGCACCACCAACTCGGTCGCCATCGAGTTCGAGCAGACCGGCTCGGCCACCGACCCCTTCGGCAACACCCGCGTGGGCTTCGAGGGCGCCTCGGCCCTCAACCGCAAGGACTTCGGCCTCACCTGGAACGCCGCCCTCGAGACCGGCGGCGTCCTCGTCTCCGAGAAGATCAAGCTCGAGTTCGACATCTCGGCGATCAAGAACGTCTGATCCACCTGTCCCCGGCAGGGGACGCAGCAAGACCGCGCCGACCGGCACACCCGGCGGCGCGCGACACCACGACGGGGCCCCGGTGATCCGGGGCCCCGTCGTCGTCCTGCGACGCGACCCCGGTGGGTCCACCGCCGCCCACCGCCGCCCGCCGCCGCAGGGCCGCCCCGGGCCCCGCACCGGCGCGTCCGGCCAGGCTGTCGGCCCAGACCCGCACCTGTCGGCCCACGCGTCGGCCGACCAGTGCGGGTTTCACCGGCCGACCGGTGAAACCCGCCACCAGCCACAGCGACCCAAACGGAATAAATCCTCCGGTTGCGTTGTCGGACCTGTCGTCCCACCGCACCCGGCGGCGGACGGAGCGGGGGACCCGATGACCTTCCTGTTGGGCTTCCTCCTGGCGCTCGCCGAGTCGTCGCTCGGCCTGGGGGCCGTGCTGCCCGGCGAGGTCGCGATCACCGGGCTGTCGGCCGCGACCGACGGGACCGGAGCCTCGGCCCTGCTGGTGCTCGCGGTGGCCCTCGGGGCGACCAGCGGCGACCACCTCGGCTACCTGCTGGGCCACCACACCGGGCCGCGGCTGCGGGCCGGCCGTCTCGTGGGGCGCCTCGGTGTCGCGCGGTGGGACCGGGCCACCGACCTCGTCGCACGCCACGGCACGACCGCGGTGCTGGTGAGCCGCATGCTGCCCTTCGTGCGCACCGTCATGCCCGCGGTCGCCGGCGCTGCCCACCTGCCCTACCGGCGCTTCCTGCCCGCCTCCGTCGTCGGTGCGCTCGCGTGGGCCTCGGCCTGGGTCGTCGCCGGCAGCGCGATCGCGGCCAGCGGCGTGCTCGACCACCTCGGCACCGCCGTGGTCGTCCTCGCCGCGTCGCTCGTCGTCGTCCTGGCCGCACGCCACGTCGTACGCCGGCGCCGCGCGGCCGGTCGCACGCTCGCACCCGTGGCTGCCGTGGCCCCGGTGGCCGCCGCGGCGGTGCCGGCACGCGGACCGGTCGACCGGGAGTCGACCGGCGGGCACCTGGCCGACGGGCACGCGGACGGCGGTGAGCCGAGCAGCGAGGAGCCTCCCGGGTCCCGATGCCCGCGGTGTCGCGACCGGCTGCCCGTCTGCTGAGCCGTCCCCACGGGTCCAGCCGCCCTCGAGCCCGACCTCGGTCCCGGCCGTGACCGACAGGTGGGGCCGGCCTCAGCGCCGGCGGCCCGGACGGGCCTTGTGCGCCACCCGGGCCAGCTCGGCCTCGTCGGGGCAGGCCCGCGGCAGCGGCGTGGGCCGCTCGGGGCGGGCGCGCAGACCGTCGAGCAGGATGGCGAGGTAGCGGCGCCACAGGTCGGGGGTGGCCTCGGTGCCGATCTGGGAGACCGCGCGGGAGAGCACCGCCAGGTCGAGGGGAGCGACGTCGTCGCGCAGCAGCCCGGCGGCCTGGGCCCGCGCGACGACGGCGCCGACCGCGGGCTGCATGCGCTCCCGGGCCCGCTCGAGGCGCTCGGCCCCGCGCAGGCCGTCGCCCAGCACCTCGCTGAGCCCCCGGTCGCAGGACTGGGCCGCGACCGACTCCTCCAGGAACCACACCAGGGCCTCCCATGGGTCCTCCCTCTCACCCGCGCGCGCGGTGAGCGCGACCAGCTCGTCGAGGCGCCGGGCGAAGAGGGCGTCGATGAGGTCGTCGCGGTCGGGGAAGCGGCGGTAGACCGTGCCCACGCCCACCCCCGCGCGACGCGCCACCTCCTCGAAGCCGGCCTCCAGGCCGCGCTCGGCGAAGACCGCGCTGGCGGCGTCGAGGATCAGGCGCCGGTTGCGCTCGGCGTCGGCGCGCAGCGGCCGCTGGCCGTCCTCCGCGCCCGGGTCGCCCGGATCGGGCGCACGGCCCGGGTCGATCGAGCCACCGGGGACCGGGTGCGCGGGGTCGGCCGCGTGGGGGCGCTGCGAGCCGGGAGCCATGTCCGGCACCGTAGCCGCCGGCGGCAGGCTCCGCTCGCGGCGCGGACCGGCGGCGCCGCTCCCGCCCTCAGCCGCGCTGGGCCCCGGGCACCTCGACGGTGGTCACCACGGTCGTGACCGACGGCCGGCGGGGCGTGGAGGAGAAGCCGAAGCGCGGGGGCGGGCTCACCGGCGCCAGCGCACCGAGGTCGCGGCCCTCGAGCTGCCCCGTCGCGGCGCGCACGCGGTGGTGGTCGGTGGCGCCGTACCACTCCCGTCGACCGCCGCCGGCGCTGCCGCGGGTGCGGACCCCGCGCAGCACGAGACGGGCCACGACGTCGGTGAGCGAGCACCAGGCCGGGCTGGTCGCCACCCGGTCGGGCACCAGGGCCAGCAGCCGGCCCAGCGCGGTGCGGCGGCCGACGACGAGGTCGAGGTCGAGGGAGGGCGAGCGCACGGACCAGGCGGTCGCCGTGGCCACCGCCGTCACCGGCTCGATCCGCACCTCGTCGAAGGAGTACGTCGCCTCGATGAAGTCGGCCGCCTCCCGGTGCGGGGCGATCAGCACGCGGTGCCCGTCGGGTCCTTCCACCATCGCGTCGGAGAAGCGGCCCAGCGGGGTGTCGTGCCAGTGCCCGACCACCACCCGCACCCCGCTGGCGCTGCCGACGCCGGCGATGCGACCGACGAAGCGCTGCCGACGGGGACGCCCTGACCGGCGGGTCACTGGGGGGTCACTGGGGGGTCACTGGGGGTCACTGGGCTGGTCACTCGGCGGCCTCTCCGCCCGCGGCCACCCGGGCCCGGCGGCGCACGACCGTGGACAGCGGCAGCGGCGGCTGGCCGAGGGGGTTGGCCGCGGCGACCTCGTCCATGGCGTCGAGGATGTTGCGCAGGTTGATCATCAGTCCGCCGAAGACCGGCCACAGCTCCGGGGTGGGCTCCTGCGCGCCGATCTGGTCCACCAGCACGTTGAGCCGGGAGCGCACCTCGCGCAGCGGCTCGGGATCGGCGTCCTTGACCGCCTCGCCGGCGGCCACCAAGAGCGCGACCCACCCGGCCCGGAAGGGGTCGGCCCAGTCGTCGCGGCAGGTGGTCTCGTGGCCGAGGGTGCGCGCCATGCTGCGGGTCTCCGCGACCGCCTGCTCCATGCGGCGCAGCAGGGAGTACCACTGCCGGGGGTCGCGCAGCTCGTGGGCCGAGCGGCGCGGGTTCATCCGCGCGCTCTCGCGGGCCTGGCGCACCAGCGACCAGGCGTTGTCGAGCTCGCCGTCGAGGTCGCGGGTGCGGTCGATCCAGTCGTCGACGTCCTCGTCGCTGCAGCCGTCGGTCAGCCCGCGACCGATGTCGACGAGGAGCACGCCGATGGCGTCGTCGATGCGGTCGAGCGCCACGACCGCCGTACGCCGCCGCAGCGGCGGCCACACCAGCAGGTTGACCAGCAGGCCGACGCCGATGCCGATCGCGGTGTCGGCCAGGCGCGAGACGAGCATGCCGTCGTTGTCGGAGAAGCCGGTGGTGAGCACGACGAGGGCCGTGGCCGCCACGGCGGTGGACTCCTCGCCGAACCACGGCAGCGCGCCGATGGCCAGCCCGAGCGCCAGCACCATGACCACCGCCGCGGTGTCGAGGCCGAGCACGTTGCCGGTCGCCCAGGCGAGCAGCACCCCGGTCACGGCGGCGGCGACCTGGCGCACGCCGCGCGAGAAGGTGCGGTAGACCGTGGCGTGCACGACCAGCAGCGCCGCCCACGGCGCCAGGAACGACTGCGGCAGCTCGAAGACGCTCGTGGCCAGCACCCAGGCGAGCACCGCCGCCAGCACCGTCTTGGCCAGCTGCGTGACGTCGTTCCAGAAGATCGGGTCGCGCGCGCGTGCAGTCCAACCGGGCATCAGGCGACCGTAGCCAGCGCCGGCGACCGGCGTCACACCCCGGTGGTCGAGCAGCGCTCGCGTGCTCCCACGCCGCCGGGCCGGTCGGCCCGGGTCGGTCGGGCTGGGTCGATCGGGCTGGGTCGATCGGGCTTGGGTCGGCTCAGTCCTGCGCGCCCCGGGCGGTGGCCGCGAAGGCGCGGGTGGCGGCCTCGACGATGTCGTCGGGGGTGACGTCGAGCGTGCCGTCGAGCCAGGCGGTGACCAGCTCCTGGACCCCGCCGACGAACATCAGCCCGGCGAGGTCGCCGGGCTGACCGGCCCACGCGTCGTCGCCGTAGAGCGCGCGTCCCTCGCGGGTGGCCAGCTCGGCGAAGGCGCGCAGCAGCGCGTTGCGCGCCGGGCGCAGCTCGGGGCGCCCGGGGGCCTCGAGCATGGTGACCCGGCCCTTGCGGGGGTCGTCGGTGATGATCGCGACGAAGGCGCCGATGGCGGCGCGGATGCGCTCGGTGGGCCCGCCCTCGGTCTCCTCGATCGCCGCCAGGGCGGCCACGGTGATCTCGTCGCCGACCTGCTGCATGGCCGCGGTGAGGGCCTCGTCGAGGGAGGCGAAGTGCTCGTAGAAGTACCGCTCGGTGAGGCCGGCCTCGGCGCAGATGCGGGTCATGGTGACGCGGGGTCCGCCGTCGGCGCCCCAGACGTCGAGGGTCGCCGCGAGCAGCTGGGCTCGGCGGGTGGCGGCGCGCTCCTGCGCCGACCTGCCGCGATACCTCCCCGCCTTGACCGCCATGGGCCCATCCTCACACCCGCTGCACGCCCGTCCCAGGGACCGGACCGGACCGGTGCGGCCCGGGGGGGGCCGAGGACATTGACAGGATGTCCTGTCTGAATCACCCTGGACGACGTGACCCAGGCCACGTCCCGCACCCCCGACCCGGCCGCCGGCGCGACGGCCCGCCCGCTCCCCGCCGTCGCCCGCGAGCACCGCGGCTGGCCCGTGATCGGGCGCAGCCTGGAGTACGCCCGCGACCCCGTCGGCCTCTTCGAAAAGCAGTGGGCGACCTACGGACCCGTCTCCCCGCTGCGCATCCTGGGCGACCCCTGGGTGATGCTGCTCGGCCCCGACGCCTGCGCCACCGCGCTCACCAACCCCGACAAGGCCTTCGTCAACGGGCCGGCCTGGAGCTACCTCGTCGGCCCGTTCTTCGACCGCGGCCTCATGCTCCTCGACGGCGAGGAGCACCACGTGCACCGCCGGATCATGCAGCAGGCCTTCACCCGCCCGCGCCTGGAGGGCTACGCCGCGGCCATGCACGCCCCGATCGCCCGCGGCCTCGACGCGTGGCGCCCGGGGCCGGGCTTCCCGGCGTACCCCGCCCTCAAGGAGCTCACCCTCGACGTCGCCGCCGAGATCTTCATGGGCGGGGCGGAGAGCACCGACCGCGCCGAGATGGCCCGGGTCAACGCCGCCTTCATCGACTGCGTGCAGAGCGCGGCCGCCCTCGTGCGTCGCGACCTGCCCGGCACCCGCTGGCGCAAGGGACTGCGGGGGCGGGAGGTCGTCGAGCGGTTCCTGCGCGACTACCTGCCCTCGCGGCGCGCCCGCGAGAGCGACGACCTCTTCTCCCAGCTGTGCCACGTCGAGAGCGAGGAGGGCGAGCGCTTCTCCGACGACGACGTCGTCAACCACATGGTCTTCCTCATGATGGCCGCCCACGACACCTCGACGATCACCCTCTCCACGATGCTCGAGCTGCTCGGCAAGCACCCCGCCTGGCGCGAGCGCTGCCGCGCGGAGTCGCTCGCCCTGGGCGAGGCACCCACCCTGGCCGAGCTCGACTCCCTGGCCTCCCTCGACCTGGTGATGAAGGAGTGCCTGCGGCTGCGCGCCCCCGTGCCGGTCGTCGTGCGCCGCACCGTCAAGGAGACCGTGGTCGAGGGCGTGCGGGTGCCGGCCGACCGCTACGTCATCGTCGCCCCCCAGTTCAGCCACCTGATGCCCTCGCTGTGGAGCGACCCCACCGCCTTCGACCCCGAGCGCTTCTCCCCCGAGCGCCGCGAGGACCGCTCCCACCGCTTCGCCTGGGAGCCCTTCGGCGGCGGGGTCCACAAGTGCCTCGGGCTGTTCTTCGCCGGCGCCGAGGTCAAGGCGGTGATGCACCAGCTGCTGCGCCGCTTCGACTGGAGCGTCGACCCGGCCTACGTCGCGCCGATGAACAACCACTCGCTGCCCTTCCCCGCCGACGGCCAGCCCGTCGACCTCGTCCACCGCACCGCCTGACCCGCCCCTCCCCCGCCCGACCCGCACCCGCACCCGCACCCGCACCCGCACCCGACCGCAGGAGACCACCGTGACCGCACCCCGCGACCTCACCGACGCCCTCGTCGTCATCACCGGAGCCGGCCGCGGCATCGGCCTGGCCACCGCCCACCGCTTCGCCGCCGCCGGCGCCCGTGTGGTCATCGGCGACCTCGATGACGACGTGGCCGCCAAGGCCGCCGCCGCGGTCGGCCACGACGCCGTCGGGCTCGTGGTCGACGTCGCCGACCGCGGCTCCTACGCCCGCTTCGTCGAGCAGGCGGCGGCCCTCGCGCCGGTCGACGTGCTCGTCAACAACGCCGGCATCATGCCGCTGACCCCGCTGCTCGAGCAGAGCGACGACTCCGTCGACCGCACCCTCGAGATCAACCTGCGCGCCGTCGTGACCGGCACCCGCCTGGTCGCCCCGGCGATGGTCGCGCGAGGGCACGGCCACGTCGTCAACGTCGCCTCCGCGGTCGGTCGGCTCGGCATGGCGGGCGCGGCGGTCTACAGCGCCAGCAAGTTCGGCGTGCTCGGCTTCTCCGAGGCCGCCCACGCCGAGCTGCGCCCGCACGGCGTCGACGTCTCCACGGTGCTGCCCACCGTGGTCGCCACCGAGCTCGCCGCCGGCGTCCACGCCACCCGGGGCATGCGGGCCTGCACCCCCGAGGAGGTCGCCGACGCCATCGTCTCGGTCGCGCAGCGCCCCCGGTTCGAGACCTGGGTGCCGGCCCACGCCAAGGGCGTCTTCCACTCCTCCAACGTGCTCCCCCGTCGGGTGCGCGACCTGGTCGGCCGCGCCATGGGTGCCGACACCACCCTCACCGACGTCGACGTGGCCGCACGCGCCGAGTACGAGCGGCGCGCCAGCCGCTGAGCACCGCTCCGCCGCCGACGCTCGGACGGCCTGCCGTCACGACGGTGCGGGGCGCGACGGCAGCACGTGCGGCCGGTGCCTGCGGGAACACCGCCATCGCGCGGACCCGCACCGATCCCACGGACAGGTTTGCGCGGACCCGGCACCCCCCCGCCCCCGACACTGCCCAAGCAGCGCAATTGCGCGGACCCGCACCGACCCCACGACAGGTTTGCGCGGACCCGGCACCCCCCGCCCCCGACACTGCCCAAGCAGCGCAATTGCGCGGACCCGCACCGACCCCACGGACAGGTTTGCGCGGTCCCGGCAACCCCCCGCCCCCGACACCTGCCCACGCAGCGCAATTGCGCGGTCCCGCACCGGTCCGGCGGGAGGGTCAGGACCGGGGACGCCGGGGCCGGATGACCAGCAGCACGACGACCACGAGGGTCACCAGGAACCACCGCCGGCCCTGGGTGAGCGACAGGAAGACCCCTGCGCCGGTGACGGCCAGGACCAGCCAGGTGGTGAGGCTCGTGCCGCTGCGGACCGGACCGTACGGCGTCGAGGCCGGCCCGCCGACGACGGGCGGGTAGGCCGGCGGCGGTCCGGGGACCGCGGCGGCCGGAGCCTGGGAGGCCCAGCCCGGCTGCTGGTGCGGGCCCGGCAGGTCGGCGAAGAGCGGCACGAGGTCGCCCCGGGTGGTGGCGGCCCAGATGCGACCGACCCGGTCGGAGTGCTCCTCGGCGGTGAGCATGCCGCGCGCGTACATCGCCGCGAGGTAGGCCGAGGCCTGCTCCCGCTCGGCGTCGCCGATGCGCAGCTGGTCGCTCATGACACCACCTTGCCCCACTGCCGGGCGGGCCACACCCCGACCCCGCCGCTGCGCGACCACCGCGTCCCTCGCCCACGAGCACCCATGACACCTGTCATGGTCGGAGCGTGCACGCCCCACGTGGACCGGTGAGTGCACGCACTGCCGCCCGGCCGCTGCGACGGGGAGGCTGGACGCATGACACCGACCCCCCGCCGCCCGAGCACCGCCCGTCCCGGACCCTCGCCCCGCCGGTCGCCGGGCGACGCGGCCGGCACCCCGACCGGGGCACCCGCCATCGAGCTGCGCGACCTGCGCCGCACCTACGGCCGCGGCTCCACCGCCTACGACGCCGTGCGCGGGGTCGACCTCGAGGTGGCGGCAGGGTCGGTCACCGCACTGCTCGGCACCAACGGGGCCGGCAAGACCTCCACCCTCGAGCTGGTCGAGGGCCTCGCCGCGCCGACCGGAGGGGAGGTCAGGGTGCTCGGGCTCGACCCCCTGGCCGACCGGGCCCGGGTGCGACCGCGCACCGGGGTGCTGCTGCAGTCCAGCGGCTTCTCCGCCGACCTGACCGTGCGCGAGACGCTGCGCATGTGGGCCGCCACCGTCACCGCACCGCGCCCGGTGGGGGAGTCGCTGGAGCGGCTTACCCTCGCCGACCGCGCCGACGTCAGGGTCGGCGCGCTCTCCGGGGGCGAGCAGCGCCGCCTCGACCTGGCCTGCACCCTCATGGGGCGTCCCGAGGTCGTCCTGCTCGACGAGCCCACCACCGGGCTCGACCCCGAGTCGCGGCGCGACGTGTGGCAGATCGTGCGCGACCTGCGCGACGACGGCGCCGCCGTCCTGCTCACCACGCACTACCTCGAGGAGGCCGAGGCGCTGGCCGACCACCTCGCGATCATGCACGCCGGGCGGGTCCGCCGCGCCGGCACGCCCGCCGAGATCGCCGAGGGTCACCCCTCGACGGTCAGGCTCGACACCCCCGACCGCACCCTGCCGGCCCTGCCGGCCGGCCGGGTCGAGGACGACGGGCGCACCACCACCCTGCACACCACCGACCTCCAGGCCACGCTGACCGCGCTGCTCGCCTGGGCCGACGCCGAGGGTGTGCGCCTCGACCGGCTCGACGCCCGCACCGCCAGCCTCGAGTCGGTGTTCCTCGCCATCGCCGAGGGCCGCGACGCCGCCTCCCCGGCCCGGCGCTCCGACCCGATCCCCAGCGAGACGACCGCGACCGCCGACCAGGCCAGGGCCACCGCCACCGCCACCGAGGGAGCCACCCGATGAGCACGTCGACCCCCCGCACCGAGCCCACCGCCCCGGCCACCCCGGCCACCGACGCCGCCGGCGGGTCCGAGCGCGGAGCCGGCGTACGGCGGGTGCGCGGGCTGGCCCGCGCCAACGCCACCCTCATGACGCGCAACCGGCTCACCCTGCTCTACGCCGTGGTGCTGCCCGTGCTGCCGCTGGTGCTGCTGCTCACCGGGCCGCGCGGCGACGTCGCCGTCGGCGCCGCCACCGTGGTGACCGCGCTGATGATGACGCTGCTTTTCCCGGTCTACTACAACCTGCTCTCGCAGTTCGTGACCCGCCGCGACGAGCTCGTCCTCAAGCGCCTGCGCACCGGGGAGACCCGCGACGCGGAGATCCTGGTGGCCCTGGCCCTGCCCGGCCTGGTGGTCGCGGTCCTCGTCTCGCTGGTCACGGTGGTCGTGGCGCTCGCGCTCGGCGCGCCCGCCCCGGTCAACCCCGTCCTGTACGCCGGGGCCGTGCTCCTCGGCGCCCTGATGTCGGTCGCGCTGGCCTACTGGACCGCCGCCTGGACCCGCAACGCCGAGGCCGCGCAGATGACCAGCCTGCCCGTCATCCTGCTGCTCGTGGTCGGCCAGGTGGCGATCAGCTTCCCCGACTCCGTGCAGCGCTGGACCGACTGGACCCCCGGCGCCGCCCTCACCGCGCTCGTGCGGATCGGCTGGTTCGGCCTCGACGACGGCTCCACCACCCCCAGCCTCGACCTCGCCGACACCTGGTCGGTCGGGCTCCAGCCGGTGCTCGTGCTGGTGCTCTGGACCGCCGTCGGCCTCGACCTGGCCCGCCGCTCCCTGCGGTGGGAGCCGCAGCGCTGACCCCTTGCCGACCGCAGCTCGCGTCGCCCGGGCCCGGACGTGTCTAGGGTGGTGAGGGGGCGAGCGGCGCGGTCGGCGCGGTCGGCGCGGTCGGCACGATCAGGGCCCGCCCCGCGGCACCCGCCGCCGCCCCCCCTCCCCCGCAGCGCACCGACCACCCCCCTCCCCCGAGAGGACGCCATGAGCCCGACCGACGCCCACCTCGGCGACCCCCCTCTCGACGACCCCCCTCTCGACGACGCGCGGCCGGCCGGCGCGGGCGCGGGCGCGGGCCCCACCCGAGGTCGTGACGCCGCCCGGCGCGGGCGCTGGAAGCGCTGGTCGGAGCGCAGCGAGGTCGAGCGCGTGGACCTCTACACGCGCCAGTCGATCTACCTCCTGCTCTGGTCGAGCACGGGCTTCATCCTGTGGCGTGGCTCCGCGGACTGGGGCGAGCAGCCACCCGCCCTGGTGGCGCTCGTGGTCGCGGCGGTCGCGGTGACCTGCGCGCTGGGCACGCCGGTCGTGCGCGACGTCGCCGCGCTCTACCCCGCGGCGCGCCCCGTGCCCTGGCGCAGCGTCGGCCCCCTGCTGGCGGCCACCGCGGTGGTGCTCGTCGGCGACCGGCTGCTGCCCGACGGGCTGCGCGGGGTCGGCGCCATGGTCGCCCTCAGCGTGCTGAGCTGGAGCGTCGGCGGGCTGCGCGACGACCGGGTCTCCGCCGCCCTCGTCGCAGGCCTCGGGCTGGTCTTCTGGGCCACCACCGGGCTGCTCGTCGCCGGTCTCGGCGCCGCCGGCGTCACGGCCTTCTTCGTCTTCACCGCGCGCGTGTCGCTGTGGCTGCTCGGCGTGGTCTCCGAGCTCGACCGCGCCCGCGCCCTCCAGGCCGATCTCGCGGTGGCCGAGGAGCGGCTGCGCTTCTCCCGCGACGTGCACGACGTGCTCGGGCGCCGGCTCTCCGCGATCGCCCTGCAGTCGGAGCTGGCCGCCCGGCTCAGCGAGCGCGGCGACACCGCGGCCGCCGCGACCATGCTGGAGGTGCGCGGCGTCGCCCACACCGCCCTGCGCGAGGCACGCGCCCTGGCCCGCGGCTACCGCGCCACCGACCTCGCCCAGGAGCTGGAGGGGGCGCGCTCGCTGCTCGACGCGGCCGGCATCGCAGTGGCCCTGGACGTCGCCGACCTCCCCACCGCCTGGCACGAGCCGGCCGGCTGGGTGGTGCGCGAGTGCGTCACCAACGTGCTGCGCCACTCCGCCGCCACCCGGGTCGAGATCACCTACGCCGCGGGCGCCCTGGTCGTCGGCAACGACGGGGTCGGCCCGGCCGGTCCGGGCCCGACCCCCGGCAGCGGGCTCACCGGACTGCGGGAGCGCCTGGCGCCCCTCGGCGCCCGGCTCGACGCCGGTACGACGACGGACGGCGACGGCGGGACCGGGCGGTTCGTGGTCCGGGTCAGCGGCCTGGACTCCCCGCCCGCGCAGGCGGCGTCGTGACCGCGCCGATCCGGGTCCTGCTGGCCGACGACGAGCACCTCATCCGGGCGGCACTGGCCCAGCTGCTCGCCCTGGAGGACGACCTCGAGGTCGTCGCCCAGGCCGCGTCGGGCCCCGAGGCGGTCGCCCAGGCGGTCGCGGCCGACGTCGACGTCGCGGTGCTCGACCTGCAGATGCCGGGGCTCGACGGCATCGCGGTCGCCGAGCGCCTGGGCGCCGACCTGCCGGGCTGCGCCACCGTCATCGTCACCAGCCACGGGCGACCCGGTCACCTCAAGCGGGCGCTCGCCGGCGGGGTGCGCGGCTTCCTGCCCAAGACCACGTCGGCCGCGACCCTGGCCGCGGTGGTGCGCACCGTGCACGCGGGCGGGCGCCACGTGGACCCCGAGCTCGCGGCCGAGGCGATCGCCGCCGGCGACAGCCCCCTCACGCCCCGTGAGGCCGACGTGCTCGAACTGGCCGCCGACGGCGCGCCGGTGGAGGAGATCGCCGAGCGCGCGTCGCTCTCACCCGGCACCGTGCGCAACTACCTGTCCAACGCCGTGGGCAAGCTGGGCGCCGCCAACCGCCACGACGCCTGCGCGATCGCGCGGCGGATGGGCTGGATCTAGGCGACCTGCGGCTCCTCGCCCGGCAGGCGGGTCAGCCGAGCAGCCCGGCCATCGTGCGCATGACGTCGGGGCGGGGCGGCACGATCATCGTGGTCAGCAGCGAGTCCTGCCAGCGGGGCAGCTCCGCGGCGATCTTGTCGCGCGGGCCGACGAGCGCGACCTGCTCGACCATGGCCAGCGGCACGGCGGCGACGGCCTCCTCCTTGCGACCCGAGAGGTAGAGCTCCTGGATGTGCTCGCACTCGGCCTCGAAGCCCATCCGGGCGAAGACGTCGTAGTGGAAGTTGGCGCCCTTGGCGCCCATGCCGCCGATGTAGAGCGCGTAGTGGGGTCGCAGGGTGTCGGCGGCGGCCTCCACGTCGTCGTCGAGCACGACCTGCACCATGCAGGCCACCTCGAAGTCCTCGGCGCTGCGGCGCGCGCCGGGGCGGGCGAAGCCCTCGGCCAGGGCGGCGCGGTAGTGCTCGTCGTGGGCCGGGGAGTAGAAGAGCGGCAGCCAGCCGTCGGCGATCTCGGCGGCCATGGCGACGTTCTTGGGGCCCTCGGCGGCCAGCAGCACCGGCAGGTCGGGGCGCACCGGGTGCAGCGTCGAGCGCAGCGCCTTGCCCAGCCCGGTGGTCGGCAGGTCGCCGCCGGTGACCGCGGCGCCGCCGGTGAAGGGCACCTGGAAGTGCTCACCGTCGAGCTGGAGCCTCTCGCGGGCGATCGCCTGGCGCACGAGTGCGACGTACTCCCTCGTGCGGGCCAGCGGCTTGGGGTAGGTCTGGCCGTACCACCCCTCCACCACCTGCGGGCCCGAGGCGCCGAGGCCGAGCACGAAGCGACCGCCGCTGAGGTGGTCCATGGTCATCGCGGCCATCGCCGTGGCCGCGGGCGTGCGCGCCGACATCTGCATGATGGAGGTGCCCAGGCGCAGCGTCGAGGTCTGCCCGCCGAGCCAGGCGAGCGGGGTGAGGGCGTCGGAGCCGTAGGCCTCCGCCGACCACACCGAGTCGAGACCGAGCTCCTCGGCCAGCGCCACCGCCTCGGCCTGGCCGGGCGGCGGGCCGGCGCCCCAGTAGCCCAGGGAGACGCCCAGCCGCAGCCCGCCCGCGCTCATCGCGACGCCCCGGTCACGTGCGGCGGCGTGCGGGCCGGCTGGACCGGCTGGACCGGCTGGATCGGCGGTGCGGTGAGCGGGTGGCCCATGCTCGTCCTCCTGGGGTGGCGTGACGCCCATCATGCCCGGCCGCGCCGACGGCGGCGCGACACGACGGGCCGGTGCTCACCCGGCCTGGGGCCGACGCGCCCGCTGCGGGCGCGCCGCGCGGTGGCGGGTGTGGACGAAGAGCCACGCCCCGAGCCCGAGCAGCAGCAGCGGGAGGTGGGTGACCACGGTCAGCACCAGCAGCACGGCCAGCACGGCGACGACGGGCGCGGGCAGCCCGCGCGGTCGCAGCGCCCGGCCGCCCGACCAGTACGCCGCGCGTCCCGGCACCCAGCGACCCGGGTCGCGCGCGGCGCCGCCGGACCCGGAGCGCTGCGCGAGGGTCGCCGGGAGGAGGCCGTCGGGCCACGGGGCGGGCAGGTCGGCGAAGAGGGGGCCGAGGTCGGCCCGGGTGCGCGCGGTCCAGACCCGCTCGAGACGCTCGGCGTGCTCGTCGTGGTCGAGGCGGCCCCGGACGTAGTGCTCGCCCAGCGCGGCCGCCGCCTGCTCCCGCTCGGCGTCGCCGATGCGCAGGTGCTGCTCGCTCATGACTCGTCCGCCTCCCGGGCGGTCCCGTCGCGCGACCGGTCGGTCGGCGCGCCCTCGGCGCGCTCCGCGCCGGTCTCCTCGCCGGTCTCCGCGCCGGTCTCCTCGCCGGTCTCCTCGGTGTCACCGCCGTCGGCGAGCACGCCGTAGAGCTTGCGCCGGGCGTCGACGAGTACGTCGACGGCGGCGCGGCGCTGGGCGTCGGTGCCGGTGGTGACGATCTGCCACACCGCGCTCATCACCTGGCCGATCTCCGGGCGCAGGTCGACGCGCGGCCCGGTCGCCGCCTCGCGGGCGGTGGCCTCGAAGGGCGCCCAGACGGCGTCGAGCTCGTCGCGGTGCGTCGCGACGTACTCCTCACCGGCCGGCGTGAGGCGCAGGGTGCGACGGCTGCGCTCGTCGTCGGACTCCACCAGGCCCTCGTCCTGCAGCTGCGCGACGGTCGGGTAGACCGAGCCGGGGCTGGGGCGCCAGGCGTCGCCGGAGCGCTCCGCGATCTGCTGGATCACCTGGTAGCCGTTGACGGGCTCGCCCGCCTCACCGGAGGCGCGCAGCACGTCGAGGATGGCCGCGCGCACGTCGCCGCGCCGCACCTTCGGGCCCCGCGAGGCCTCCGGGTCGCCGAGGCCGAAGAGGCCCGCGAGCCACGGCGGGGGGCCGGGGCGTCCCCCGCGACCGCGGGGTCCGCCGGGGCCGCCCGGTCCGGGACCGAAGGCTCCGAAGGGGCCGCCGAAGCCCGGCCCGGGACCCCAGCCGCCGTGGCGGTGCTGGGCCCAGAGCGCCTCGGCGCGGTCAGCCCACTCCCGCTGCTGCTGCTTGTCGAATCCGTGCCTCATGGCCGGACTCCTCTCGCCCGTCGCGCCCGGCGACCGACTGTCGTCGAGTGTTTCGCGATATATCGTGAGCGTACGTCGGGGTGGTGGTGGTGACAAGGGCCGCGCGGGTTTCACCAGCCGGCTGGCGAAACCCGCACCAGTCGGCCGGTGCGCGGGCCGACAGGTGCGGGTCCGGGCCGACAGGTGGCGCCGACCGGCCGCGGCGGCGTGGCGACGGCGTGGCGGGCGGGATCGCGGCGGCGTGGTGGCGGCGTGGTGGCGGCGGGGGACCGGCGCGGGGGCGGCGTAGGTTCGCCGGATGACGACGCCCACCTTCCGCCTCGCCTCGACGGTGCTCGGCGCGCGCGACCCGGAGGCCCTGGCCGCCTTCTACGTCGCGCTGCTCGGCTGGCGCCACCGCGACAGCGCGCAGGAGCGCGCGGCCGACCCGGGGTGGGTGGTCGTCAAGCCGGTCGGGCCCGACGGCGCGGTCGACCCGGCCGCCGCGGGGCTGGCGTTCCAGCGCGAGGACGACCACGTGCCGCCGACCTGGCCCCCGGCACCGGGCGCGCAGCAGATGCAGGCGCACCTCGACGTGGCCGTCGACGACCTCGCCGCCGCGGTCGCACGGGCGCTGGAGCTGGGCGCCGTGCTGGCGCCGCACCAGCCGCAGGACCTCGTGCGGGTGGTGCTCGACCCGGAGGGCCACCCGCTCTGCCTGTTCGCCCCCGGAGGCTGAGGACGCGCGCCAGCGTCGCGCGGGTCGCGGTGGCCTGGGACGGTCACCGGGGGCCGGGTCACCGGGCGCCGGATCGCCGGGGGCGGGGGCGGGCTCAGCCCGGGCGGGTCACCAGCCCCAGGTGCCGGGGGCGCCCTTGAAGGGGCCGACGACGCGCGAGGTGATCCAGCCGCCGTAGAAGCCGCCCTCCTGGGGCACCACCACCTCGTCGTTCACCGTGATCCGGTCGACCGAGGCCGGCATGATCGCGATCGCCCCGGTGATCGCCTCGAAGCCGGGGGTGGGCGTGAGGTAGGTCCAGGCGGCGCGCGGGGCGACGGTGTCGCCGGAGACGAGGTCGAAGTAGGTGGCCAGGCCCTTCCACTCGCAGAAACTGTTGCCCTCCGCGTCGCGCAGCGCGCCGTCGACGAAGGCCTCGCGGGGCAGGTAGTAGGTCGGGGGGTGGCTGGTCTCCATGACCCGCCAGCTGCGGGTCGTGCGCGCCACGACGACGCCGTCGAGGGTGACCTCGATCGACTCCTTGCTCTCGTCGAGGGCGGGCGGGCGCGGGTAGTCCCACACCGATTCCTGTCCCGGACCGGGCTTCTCTCGCTTCAGCGGGTTCAAGGGGCGCACACCCCGACCCTAGGCGGCCGCGCTCACGCCTCCATCACCCTCTCGGCGTGCTCCACGACCGGGAAGGGGTCGTAGAAGTGGTGCAGCATCGCGCGCCACTGCTCGTAGGCGGGCGAGCCGCGGAAGCCCTCGGTGTGGTCCTCGAGGCGCTCCCACTCGACGAGCAGGAGGTAGGTGCCGGGGCGCTCCACGAGCCGCGAGAGCGTCAGCCCGCCGAAGCCGGGCGAGGCGGCGATGATCGAGCGCGCCTGGGCGAAGGCGGCCTCGAAGGCCTCCTCCTGACCGGGGCGGACGGGCAGCAGGGCGTGCTCGAGGACCATGCGCGCAGGCTAGCCGCCGTACGCCGCCGCGGCGCCGGGCCCGCTCAGGTGGCCCACACGCCGCGGGGCAGCCCGGCGGCGTCGACGAGGCCGGCCACGGCCGCCTCGTCCTCGCGCCCCGCCAGCAGCAGCAGGCCGCGCCCGGGCGGGGCGGCGAGCGCCTCGGCCAGCGCCTCGACCGCCACCCAGCGGCAGCCCGGAGGCAGCCCGGGCGCGCCGAGCTCGGCGTAGGTGTCGCCCACCAGCACCCGGCCCCCGGACTCGGACCCGGGACCAGACCCGCCCTCGGGGTCGTGGGCGAGCAGCACGACGAAGTGCCCGACGTCCCAGGTGGCGCCGGGCGGGCTGATCGGCCCGGTGCGCACGTTGGCGACCACCCCCACGGGCCGCCCGGCCGCCCGGAGCCGCTCCAGCAGCGCTCCGAGCGCGCCGGCGTCGAGCGCCGACCCGGGCACGGGCACGACGACCACCCGGTCGCCCGCCGCGGCCTCGACGCCGCGCAGCAGACCGGCCGCGTCGGTGCCGCTGTGCCCGAGGGCGGCGGCCCGGGGCAGCTCGTCCCACCCGGTGCGCAGCAGCGGGGCACCCTCCGGTCGCCAGTCGGCGACGTCGTGGGGCCAGATCGCGGTGCCGGCGGCCACCGCGATCGCTGTCGCCGAGGGCACCGCGGCCGGCGCCGCGGCCCGGGTGCTGGCCGGCGGGGCGGCCCCGGTGGACGCGGGCGACGCCAGCACCGCGTGCAGGGCCAGGGCGGCGGCGAAGGGTCCGCAGAGCTGGTCGGGCTGGGGCAGCGCCGGGCCGTGGGCCGCGAGCACGCGCTCGGCGCCGGGCAGCAGACCCGGCACCGCGAGCGGTGCGGCCGCCGGTCGGTCGGGCACCGGTCGACCGGGCATCAGTACAGCCACCGGTGGGAGGCGACGACCTCCTCGACGGTGTGCTCGGCGGCCCAGGCGGCGTCGGAGTCGCGGCAGGCGACGAAGGCGCCGAGGAGGTCGGCGCCGAGCACGTCGCGCACGAGCGCGCTGCCCAGCAGGTGGGCACGCTGCTCCTCGTGGGTGGTGGCGAGGGCGACGATCCCGGCGGCCTCGCGGCGCGCGTCGTCCCAGGCGCCGACGTCCTCCTGCACCGGGTCGGGCAGCTCGGCCCCGTCGCGCACCCCGGCGAGGCCGGCGCCGATGACCACCGCGAGGGAGAGGTAGGGGTTGGCCGAGGCGTCGCTGGCCTTGAGCTCCACGTTGGTGTGCTCGGGGCCCAGCAGGCGCGAGGCGGGCACCAGCCGCAGCGCGGCCTCGCGGTTCTCGACGCCCCAGAAGCCGTAGGCGCCGGCCCAGTAGCCGGGCCGGCGGCGCAGCAGCGACCCCGCGCTGGGCGCGGTGACGGCGACGATCCCGGGCAGCTCGCGCAGCAGGCCGGCGAGGTAGCCGCGGCCCACGTCGGAGAGCCCGTGGGGGCCGTCGCCGGTCAGCGCGTTGCGGCCCTCGCGCACCAGTGAGGTGTGCAGGTGCCAGCCGTTGCCGGCGCCCGCGGCGGTCGTCACCGGCGCGAAGCTGACCCGCAGGCCCTCGGCCCGCGCGGCCGACTGCACGGTCTGGCGCACCAGCACCTGCGTGTCGGCCATGGCCAGCGGGTCGAGCGCGGAGAGGGCGAGCTCGACCTGCGACTCGCCGTACTCCGCGTGGAGCTGACCGATCGCGATGCCGTCGGCGGCGAGGTCGCGCAGCAGGCGACGGGTGAACTCGTCGACCTCGCGCAGCGCGTTGGGCCCGTAGGCCGGGCCGTGGTGGGCGGGGGTGAAGTCCTCGCCCTCGCGCACGACGACCATCTCCACCTCGAAGCCGGCGCGCACCGCGAAGCCGGCCTCGGCGGCGGCGTCGACCTGTCGCTCCAGCACGCTGCGCTGGCAGTAGGGCCACGGGTCGCCGTCGGCGTCGAGCTGGCGGCCGTGGACCCAGGCCAGGCCGGGCTGCCCGGCGAGGGGCACGACGCTGTCGGCGCGGTCGACCACGGGCACGAGCCGCACGTCGCCGGAAGGCGTGGCGAGTCCCTCGTGGGCGAAGGTGATGACGTCGTGGGAGTCGAAGACCGCGAAGACGGCCGTCACCCCGACCCCGCGGCGCGCGGCGGCCGGCAGCTCGGCGGTGGGCACGGTGCGGGAGCGGACGATGCCGTTGTTGTCGACCCAGCCGATGGTGACGCCCACGACGCCCTCGCGGGCCAGGCGGTCGGTGAGCTCGTGGACGTCGGGGGCGTGGACGTCGGGGACGCCGGTGGCGGTCATGACGGCACGCTACCGGCGGCGCGCCGGCCCTGCCCCGCCCATCCACAGCCGGCCCGTCCACAGCCGGCCCGTCCACAGCCGGCCCGTCCACGGCCGGCCCGTCGGGGAGGGCCACCCCGGGCGCGGGTGGGAACAGCGCGGACCCGACGTAGGTTGGCGACCCGTGGGCATCCGGGACCTCGTCGCAGACACGCGACCGCTGCAGAACCGTCACTTCAAGCGGCTGTGGCTGGCCAACATCGTCACCGTCGTCGGCGCCCAGCTCACCGTCGTCGCCGTGCCCGCGCAGATCTACGCCGACACCGGCTCCTCGGCCTACGTCGGCCTCACCGGCCTCTTCGGGCTGGTGCCCCTGGTCGTCTTCGGGCTGTACGGCGGCGCCCTGGCCGACGTCTTCGACCGCCGCACCATCCTGCTGGTCACCACCGTCGGGCTCATCGTCACCAGCGCGCTGTTCTGGCTGCAGGCCGCCGCGGGCTCGACGAACGTGTGGCTGCTGCTGTGCCTCTTCGCGGTGCAGCAGGCCTTCTTCGCCGTCAACCAGCCCACCCGCAGCGCCGTGCTGCCCAAGCTGCTGCCCCCCGAGCTGCTGCCGGCGGCCAACTCGCTCAACATGACCGTCATGCAGGCCGGCGCCATCGCCGGGCCGCTGGTGGCGGGGGTGCTCATCCCCGTGCTGGGCTTCGAGTGGCTCTACCTCATCGACACGATCACCCTGCTGGCCACGCTCGGCGCGGTGCTCGGCCTGCCGAGCCTGGCGGTGGTCGACGCGGCCACGACCACCCCCGGACTGCGCTCGGTGGTCGAGGGCCTGGCCTACCTGCGCCAGCAGCCCGTGCTGCTGATGTCCTTCGTGGTCGACCTGATCGCGATGGTCTTCGGCATGCCCCGCGCGCTCTTCCCCGAGATCGCCGCGGTCGACTTCGGCGGCCCCGAGGAGGGCGGCATCGTCTTCGCGCTGCTCTTCGCCGCCATCCCCGCCGGCGCGGTGCTCGGCGGCGTGCTGAGCGGGTGGGTCTCGCGCATCGAGCGGCAGGGCCTGGCCGTCATCGTGTGCATCCTGGTCTGGGGAGCGGCCGTCGTCGGCTTCGGCACGGCGGTGCTGCTGGCCGGCGTCGACGGGTGGCGCACCCCGATGCTCGTGGTGGCGCTGCTGATGCTCATGGTGGGCGGCGCCGCCGACATGGCCTCGGCGGCCTTCCGCAGCTCGATGCTGATGACCGCCGCCGACGACGCCGTGCGCGGGCGCCTGCAGGGCGTCTTCATCGTCGTGGTCGCCGGCGGCCCCCGCATCGCCGACGTCGCCCACGGCGCGGCCGCCGCCTCGGTCGGCGCCGGGGCCGCCGCGGCCGGCGGCGGGGTGCTGGTGGTCGTCGGCACGGTGGTCGCGGCGCTCGCCGTGCCGTCCTTCGTCCGCTACCGCCTCACCCGCACCGCTGCACCCCTGACCTGAGCGACCGGGGGCGCCACCCGGCCCGGGCCTCGGCCCCCGGGGTGGAGCCGGGCGGGCCGGCGCGGCCTAGGTTGAGGTGATGAGACTCCCCCCGCTGCCCGGTCCCTCCGACGTCAGGTGGCTGGTGGACCAGGCCGTGGCCGCCGGTCCCCGCGTGGTCGGCCTGCTCGCGGGCGCCGAGGCGCTGCTGGCCTCGGCCCAGGGGCTGGTGGGCGAGGCCCGGCTGCTGCTGGAGCGCGTCGACGCCACCCGCCTGGCTGCCGACGAGGTGGTCGCGGAGGTCGACCGCACCCGGGCGCGGGCCGACCGGGCGCTCACGTCGTTCGAGCCGCTCGCCGACCGGGTCGCGGGCCTCCTCGACGACGTCGAGCCGCTGCTGGGCCGCGCCGACCGCCTCGTCGGGCAGGCCGCGCCGCTGCTCGGCCGCGCCGACGGGCTGCTGGACGCCGGGGCGCCGCTGGTCGAGCGGGCCGGCGGCCTCCTCGACGAGGGCGCCCCGCTCGTGGGCCGTGCCGAGGCGCTCGTGGGCCGCGCCGAGCCGATGGTCGAGCGCGTCGAGCCCCTGCTCGAGCAGGTCGTGCCGCCGCTGACCCGGCTGCTGCCGGTGCTCGACCGGCTCGCCGAGACCACCCACCCCCACGAGGTCGACGCGATGGTCGCGCTCGTCGACCAGCTGCCCCTGCTGGCGCGGAAGATGGAGTCCGACGTCGTGCCGATGCTGGAGTCGCTGAGCAGCGTCGCGCCCGACCTGCACGACCTGCTCGACGTCTCCCGCGAGCTCAACGAGATGCTGGGCAAGCTCCCCGGGCTGCGCGGCATCAAGAAGCGGGTCGAGCGGGAGCAGGACGAGGAGGAGAGAGCGTGAGCACCACCATCCTGACCCTCGGCGGGGGCGGCTTCCTGATGGAGCCCGACAACCCGCTGCTCGACGACTTCCTGCTCTCGCTGGCCACCCGCCGGCGCGGCGGCGGCGACCGGCCGCGGGTGCTCTACGTGCCGACGGCCGCCGGCGACGACCAGGGCCGGATCGCCGACTTCGAGTCCGCCTTCGCCGAGCGCGCCGAGACCGACGTGCTGAGCCTCTTCCGCCGCGACGGGCGCGACCTGCGCGAGCAGGTCCTGGCCGCCGACGTCGTCTACGTCGGCGGCGGCTCCACCCTCAACCTGCTCGCCCTGTGGCGCCTGCACGGCCTCGACGAGGTGCTGCGCGAGGCCGGGGAGGCCGGGGTGGTGCTGGCCGGGATCAGCGCCGGCATGAACTGCTGGTTCGAGGGCTCGGTCACCGACTCCTGGGGCCCGCTCGACGCCCTGCCCGACGGGCTCGGGCTGCTGCGCGGCAGCGCCTGCCCGCACTACGACGGCGAGGCCGAGCGGCAGCCCACCTACGTCGACCTCGTCGGGCGCGGCGTCCTGCCCTCCGGCTACGCCGCCGACGACGGCTGCGCGCTGCTCTTCCGCGACGGCGAGCTGGTCGAGGCGGTCTCCTCGCGCCCCGACGCCCGAGCCTTCCGGGTGCACCGCACCGGCGACGCCGACGGGCTCGACGACGCCATGGAGGCCGCGCCCGTGGCCGAGAGCCCCGTCGACGTCCGCTTCCTCGGCTGACCGCGCCGCCCGGGCGGCAAGGGCGGCCTGGCGGCCGGGCTCGGCTCAGGCGCCGAGCAGCCCGCGCACGTAGGCGGCCTGGCCGACGTGCTGGAGGTCGTCGTTGACCACGCTGACCAGGCGCACGGCCAGGGTCACCGGCGGGTCCCAGTGCTCGTCGACCACGCGGTCGAGGTCCTCGGCGCCGAGCGTCGCGACGTACGCCGTGGTCTGCGCGTGCACCGCGCGCAGGTACTCCACCAGCAGGTCGGCCTCGGCCCGCAGCGCCCCGACCTCCTCGCTGGACTGGCCGTAGCCGATGGAGGCGTCGTCGTAGGGCAGGTCGAAGCGGCGCGCGAAGCCCTGCGCGGTCCAGACCTGCTCGAGGTCGGCGACACCGGCGACGTGGTCGTCCTGCACCCGCGCGGCGTGCCAGACCAGCCAGCCGATCGGGTTGGCGTCGGCGCCCGGGCGGTGGGCGAGCTGGTCGGCGTCGAGCCCGTCGACCGCGGCGGTGCCCGCCTCGAGGATGCGCTCGAAGGCGTCGGTGAGCAGCTGTGCGGGAGTCATGCCCCGAACCTACGTCGCCCCCGCCACCGCCATCCTCGCCCGCACGGGCGGGCGGAGCGGCCGGGACGGGCAGAGCGGGCGGGACGGGCGGGCCCGGCCGGTCGGGCGCGGGTCAGCCGCGCAGCCGCTCCAGCCGGGAGGCCAGCAGCGCGACGCGGTGGGCGTTGCCGTGCAGGTCGACGTAGGTCTGGCCGAAGGAGGCGAGCAGGGCGTCGTCGAGGCGTCGCACCGCGCCGGGCGGGTAGCGGTAGTCCATGCGGGCGTTGAGGTCGAGGTCGGCGACCGGGCGCAGGGCGGTGGCCAGCTCGTCGAGGGAGGTGATCCCGAGCTCGAGCAGCAGCCCGGAGATCCAGGCGTAGTGGTCGGTGCGCGACCACCCGGCGTCGGCGTACTGCCCGGCCAGGAAGGCCGCCAGCTCGCGCGCGTCGAGGCGCGGGTCGAGGTCGCCGTCGATCTCGTCCTCGGAGAACCCCACCGACCCGCGCGGCCCGGCGCGCAGCCGGTCGCGGATCTCCGCGAACTCCCGGTCGGCCAGCTCCAGCAGGCCCGCGGCGAGGGTGAAGCGGCGGTCGAAGTCGGCGGCGTGCTCCTCGGGCACGACGCCCTTGTAGCGGATGTCGTGCTCGAACTCCGCCCATGCGTGCTGCAGCACGGTGCGCACCTGCACCTGGGCGGTGCGGCCCTCGAGGTGGGCCAGCGCCGGGTCGCCCTCGCGGGTCGGGTCGGGGGTGATGAGGAGGTGGCGGCTGGCGTAGCCGAAGCCGCCGGCGCTGATGGCGTCCTGGCCCATGTCGCGGTCGTCCTTGACGACGACCTGGTCGCCGAGCAGGTCGGCCACCGCGTCGACGTCGCTGACGACGTAGGCGATGACCCGCACGCCGACCTGGTCGGTGATCTGGGTCAGCGGGTCGGAGTAGAGCGGCACGCCGGCACTGGTGCGTCCCGCCTTCTCGGCGAAGGACGCGACGCTCTTGGCCCGCGAGGTGACGGTGAGGTAGTTGATGCCGGCCTCGTCGAGGATCCGGGTGACCAGGGCGGCGGCCTCCTCGGCGGCCAGGCGGAGCTCGGCGTGCTGGGCGTCGTAGGCCCGCACGGCCGCGCGCACGACGTCCTCGCGGGCCAGCTCCGGCTCTGCCCCGGGCAGCGCGGGGGTGACGATGTAGCCGGTCTCGAGGTCGCCGTAGGTCGTGACCCGGTCGGGCGAGCGGGAGGCGAAGAGCGCGACGTAGGCGCAGACCACCGCGTCGACCTGGTCCTCGACCACCCGCAGCTCGCTCTTGCGCGTGGCCTGCTCGACCTGGGCGCGCAGTCCGCGCCAGGTCTCGTCGACGTCGACGACGGTCTCGACGTGCGACATCAGCGTCAGCAGCGCCTCGCGCAGGCCGTCGAGGTCGCGGCCGCGCTTGTTCTTGTACTTCAGCGTGCGCGGCAGGTCGAAGAGCACCACCGTCGCCGGGTGGGGGTAGACCTCGATCGCGCGGCGGCTGCGCGCCGAGCGGGGGTCGATGTCGAGGTCGAGGCGCTCCGCCACCCTTCCGCCGCGCGTGCCGTGCGCGAACTCCGGCTTGCCGGTGTTGGCCGGGTGGGCGCCGGCCTCGAACCGGCGGAAGTCCTTGCTCAGCGCCTTCTCCGCGGGCCGCGACCCGGTCGGGTTGGTCACCACGAGCGGCGCGTCGATGGCCACCAGGCAGTCGCCGGTCACGTACGGCGCCAGCGCCTCCGCGATCTCGTCGTCGGAGCGCACCGCCGAGAGGTGCAGCAGCCGCGACGTCCCGTCCACCACCGCCAGGCCCGTCGGGCTCCGGTCTCCCCACGCGAGGTCGACGCCGATGAAGTACACCCCCTCACCCTGCCCTATCGGCCCTGGCCGCGGGGCGGGAGAGGTGGTTGGGCGGGTCGTGGGGTGTGGGTCGTGGGGCTGCGGGTTTCACCGGTCAGCCGGTGAAACCCGCACCTGTCGGCCCGGACCTCCCACCTGTCGGCCCGGACCCGCACATGTCGGCCCGCGCGTGGGCCGACCAGTGCGGGTTTCGCCGGCCGGCTGGCGAAACCCGCGTGACCGCCCCCGCCCGACCAGGCACCATCGAGGCGTGAGCGAGCACGCCGTGGCCGACCCGTCGGACCCGCTGACCCGGGTGCCGTGGCCGGTGAGGACCGAGCGGCTGTTGCTGCGCCGTGCCGAGCGGGCCGACGTGACGGCCACCTACGCGATCCGTCGTCGCCCCGAGGTGCACGAGTGGCTGTCCTCGGCCGCGCTCGGGCCGGGGGAGTACGCCGCGATGTTCACCCGCCCGCAGCGGCTGGCGACGTCGCTGGTGGTCGAGCGGCGCGAGCGGCCCGGCGTGGTGGTGGGCGACCTCATGCTCGCCGTCGAGGACGCCTGGGCCCAGACCGAGGTCGCCGACCGCGCGGCCGGCACGCAGGCGCGGCTCGGGTGGGTCCTCGACCCGGCGTACGGCGGGCAGGGCCTGGCCACCGAGGCGGTCGGGGCGCTGCTCGGCGTCTGCTTCGACGCCCTCGGGCTGCGCCGGGTGGTGGCCGACTGCTTCGCCGACAACACGCCGTCGTGGCGGCTGATGGAGCGCGTCGGGATGCGCCGCGAGGCCCGCACCGTGGGCGACTCGCTGCACCGCTCGCGCGGCTGGCTCGACGGCCTCACCTACGCCCTGCTGGCCGAGGAGTGGCGCGCCCGCTCGTGACCGGACCCCGCAGCGCGCGGTGCCGCCCGGTCGACGGGCGAGTCAGCGGCCGCCCGGTCGACGGGCGAGGGTCAGCGACCGAGCGCCAGAGACCGACCGGTCAGCGGGTCAGCTCGAGCACGCGGTCGTCGCCGTCGCGCACGTCGCCGCGGCCGTCGGTGTTGGAGGTCGCCAGCCACAGCCCGCTGCCGTCGGGCAGCGTGGTGACCGTGCGCAGCCGGCCGTACTCCCCGGCCAGGTGCGAGACCGGCTGCCCGACCTCGTCGGTCCGCGCCGACCCGTCGGCCCCGGCGCCGGACCCGCCCCCGGCACCGGTCCCGGCCCCGGATCCGTCGAGCGGCACCTCCCACAGCTGCTGGCCGCGCAGGGCGGCCATCCACAGCGAGCCGTCCCAGAAGGCCAGGCCCGAGGGGGAGGCGTCGGCGGTGCGCCAGACGGCGACGGGGTCGACGTACTCCGGCTCCCCGCCGGTGCCCTCGACCCGCGGCCAGCCGTAGTTGGCGCCGGCCTCGATGAGGTTGAGCTCGTCCCAGCTGGCGTCGCCGAACTCCGAGGCCCACAGCCGGCCCTCGTCGTCGAAGGCCAGGCCCTGCACGTTGCGGTGCCCGAGGCTGTAGACCGCGTCGCCGAAGGGGTTGCCGGGGGCGGGCTCGCCCTCGACGGTGTAGCGCAGGATCTTGCCGCCCAGCGACTCCGGGTCCTGGGCCAGCTCGACGTCGCCGGTCTCGCCGGTGCTGACGTAGAGGTAGCCGTCGGGGCCGACCAGCATCCGTCCGCCGTGGTGGTAGGTCGCGCCGGCGGGGATGCCGTCGACGATCACCCGCGGCTCGCCGAGGCGGCGACCGTCCCAGCTCATCGCGGCGATCCGGTTGTCCTCGGCGGTGGTGTAGTAGGCCAGCACGGTGCGCTCGTCGGGCGTGGCGGCCAGACCCAGCAGTCCGGCCTCGCCGGTGGGCTCGGCGGCCTCGACGGTGGCCACGACGCGTGGGCGGCCGGGGTCGCCCGCGGGCAGCAGCTTGATGTCGGTGGTGTCGCGTTCGCTGACCAGCGCGCCGCCGTCCTCGAGCAGCACCATGCCCCAGGGGCTGGTGAGGCCCGTGGCGACCTCGGAGACGTCGAGGTCCTCGCCGGTGCGCGGGGCGTCGGCGCCCCGGTCCTCCCCGGCCGGCTCCTCCGACGCGGTCGTCGACGGCTCGGCCGTGCGGGTGGCGGGGTTGGGCTCGCCGGTGGCGGCCGTGTCCTCGTCGCCGCAGCCGACCAGCACGGCCGCCAGCAGACCGGTGGTCGCGAGGGTGGCGAGACGGCTCGCTGGGCGGCTCGGGAGGCGGCTCGGGAGGCGGGAGATCATGCAGCCATGGTGGCAAGAGGGCCCAACCGGGCGGCCGCGATGTTTCACGTGGATCCCCCGCGCCTCAGCGGCCGCTCACGGGTCGGGCTGGCAGGTGGGGCACCAGAACACCCGCCGTGCGCCGAGCTCGGCCGCCTCGACGGGGGTGTCGCAGATGCGGCACGGCAGCCCCGTGCGGCCGTAGACGTACGTCGCGTCGACGCGACGCGGGCGCCCCGCCGGCCGCTCGCGGTGGTCGGGCTCGGTGGTGAGGATGCGCCCGGCCCTGACCCCGGCCTCCATGAGCACCTTGAGGTCCTCCCACAGGTGGCTCCACGTGGTGGCGTCGAGGTCGCGCCCGGGCAGGAAGGGGCTCACGCGGCTGCGCAGCAGCACCTCGGCGCGGTAGACATTGCCGATGCCGGCCACGACCGACTGGTCCATCAGCAGGGTGCCGATGGGGGCGCGGCTGCGCCCGATCCGGCGGGTGGCGGGCGCGGGGTCGCAGGCGGGGTCGAGCGGGTCGGGCCCGAGACGGTCGAGGATCGCCTGCCGCTCCCCCGGGGTCAGCAGCTCGCAGGCCGTCGGGCCCCGCAGGTCGAACCAGTGGGAGTCGGTCACCAGGCGCAGCCGCAGCGCACCCCGTGGCGCCTCGGGCCCACCGCGGCCGTCGGCCCACTTGCCGTAGAGGCCGAGGTGCACGTGCAGCCACCGGTCGTCGGGCCCGGCGGGCGCGTCGCGGCCCTGCGGCCAGGCCGCGGGGTCGACGTAACGGTGGAAGAGGTGCTTGCCGCGGGCGTGGGTCTGGGCGAGCACCCGCCCGTCGAGCAGGGCCGCGCCCTCGGCGAAGCGGCCCTGCGGGCTGCTGGCCGCGACACGGTGGCCGACGAGCAGGCGGTCGTGGCGCCGGGCCAGACGGTGGATGGAGTGGCCCTCGGGCATGCCCACCAGTGGAGCAGGCCGCTCCAAGCCGCCGTGCCGTGGCCGGGGTCCCGCCGACGCAGCGGCGGGACCCCGACCGGACCCGGCCGGACCCGGCAGGACCGGACCGGGCCGGACCGGGCCGGAGCGGGCTGGGGCGGACCGGAGCGGGCTCAGTCCTTGCGGGTGCGCAGCGGCTTGCGCGGCTTCTTCGGCAGCTGGCTGGCGCGCCCGTGCAGCGCGGTGAGCAGGGTGGCGAAGGTGGTGTCCTGCTCGGGGGTGCGGTCGAAGGTCGTCAGGTTGAGCACCGGCTTGAAGCGCTGGCGGGTGACGGCCTTGGCGTAGGTGAACTCCTTGAGGCCGTCGGGGCCGTGGATGCGCCCGAAGCCGGAGTCGCCGACCCCGCCGAAGGGCAGCCCCGGCACGGCGGCGAAGGAGATGACGGAGTTGACCGCGGTCATGCCGGTGCGCAGCCGGCGGGCGATCTCGGGCCCGCGCTTGGCGGAGAAGACCGTGGAGCCCAGGCCGTACTTGCCGGCGTTGGTCAGCGCGACCGCCTCGTCCATGTCGCGCACCTTGCGCACGGTCACGGTGGGCCCGAAGGTCTCCTCGGTGACGGCGAGGGAGTCCTCGGGCACGTCGACGAGCACGGTGGGCTGCACGAAGCGCTCCCCGACCGTGTCCTCCCCGCCCACGACCGCGCGCCCGCCGCGCTGCAGGGCGTCGCTGACGTGGCTGCGCACGACGTCGACCTGGCTGGCCATCGTCATCGGGCCCAGTTTGGCGGCGGGGTCGTTGCCGGCGTGCACGGCGCGGGCGCGGTCGCTGAGCTCGGCGAGGAAGCGGTCGTAGACCTGCTCGTGCACGTAGACCCGCTCGACGCCGATGCAGGTCTGCCCGGCGTTGGAGAAGGCACCCCAGGCCGCGGCGTCGGCCGCGGCCGTGACGTCGGCGTCGGCGTCGACCAGCAGGGCGTCCTTGCCGCCGGCCTCGATCACCACCGGCGTGAGCCGCTCGGCGCAGGTGGCCATCACCCGCTTGCCGGTGGCCGTCGACCCGGTGAAGGCGAGCTTGTCGATGTCGGCGCGGCACAGCGCGGCGCCGGTCTCGCCGAAGCCGGTCACGACCTGGAGCAGCGCGCGGTCGCCGACGACCTCGCGCAGGCTGTCGGCCAGCCAGCGCCCGACGCCGGGGGTGAGCTCGCTGGGCTTGAACACCACGGCGTTGCCGGCGGCCAGGGCGTAGGCGATCGAGCCCATGGGCGTGAAGACGGGGTAGTTCCACGGGCCGATGACGCCGACCACGCCGAGCGGGAGGTACTCCACCGACGCCGTCTGGTTCGACAGCAGCAGGCCGGGTGAGACCCGCTTGCGGCCCAGCACCTTCTCGGCGTGCGCGCCGACCCAGGCCAGGTGGTCGATGGCCAGCCCGATCTCGAGGGCCGCGTCGGCGTGGGGCTTGCCGGTCTCGGCGTGCACGACGGCGGCGAGCTGGCCGAGGCGCCGGGTCATCACCCCGCGCCACTGGGCGAGCACCTCCTTGCGCCCGTCGAAGCCGAGCGCGGCCCACCAGCCCGCGCTCTGCCGGGCGCGGGCCACCGCGGCGTCGACCGCGGCGGCGTCGTCGACCGGGTGGGTGCCCACGACGTCGCCGGTGGCGGGGTCGAGGGAGTCGAAGGTCGGTCCGTCGGCGGGCCCGCCCTGGCCCTCCGGCAGGCCGAGGCCCTCGGCGTGGGGGTCGGCGTGGGGGTCGGCGTGGGCGTCGAGACCGGTGTCGAGGCTCATCGGTGGTCCTTCCCGGCGGCGGTGCGGCCTCGCAGGAGGTCCGCGGCGCGCTCGCCGATCATGATCGAGGGGGCGTTGGTGTTGCCGCGGGTGACCATCGGCATGACGCTGGCGTCGGCGACGCGCAGGCCCTCGACGCCGCGCACGCGCAGCTCGGGGTCGACCACGGCGCGCTCGTCGGAGCCCATCGCGCAGGTGCCGACGGGGTGGTAGAGGGTCTGGGTCTGGGCGCGCACGTGCTCGACGATCTGCGCGTCGGTGGGGTCGGCGCCCCAGCCCTGCATCGTGGGCAGGCCGGGCCCGACGACGTGGGCCGCCAGCGGCCCGGTCGCGGCGACCTCCAGCATCCGGCGCACCCCCGCGGTCATGGCGTCGAGGTCGGCCTGGTCGTCGTAGTAGCCCGGGTCGATGTCGGGGTGCCAGCGCGGGTCGGCCGAGCGCAGCCGCACCGAGCCGCGGCTGGCCACGTGCACCAGGGTCGGGGCGAGGGTGACGTTGCGGGTGGTGGGCTCGTGCAGGCCGTTGTCGTAGAAGCCGGTCGGCGCCACGTGCACCTGCAGGTCGGGTGCGGCCAGGTCGTCGCGGGTGCGCCAGAAGCCGCCGCCCTCGCCGATGTTGGAGACCAGCGGCCCGGTGCCGGTGGCCTTGGCCCGGGCGAACTGCACGAGCGTGTTGTGGTCCATCAGGTCGGTGGTGTCGCGGGTGCGGAAGACCAGCGGCACGGCCGGGTGGTCGTGGAGGTTCTGGCCCACGCCCGGCAGGTCGACAAGCACGTCGACGCCGACCTCGCGCAGGTGGGCCCCCGGCCCGATGCCCGAGAGCATCAGCAGCTGCGGGGAATTCACCGCGCCGCCGGCGAGCACGACCTCGGCCTCGACGTACGCCGTGCGCACGGTCGGGCCCTGCTGGTAGCTGACCCCGACCGCCCGGCCGCCCTCGACCAGCACCTTCTCCACGAAGGCCCCGGTGCGCACCGTCAGGTTGGGCCGGTCGGCGGCGGGCTCGAGGTAGGCCTTGGCCACCGACCAGCGCCGTCCCTTGCGCTGGGTGACCTGGTAGAGCCCCGCCCCCTCCTGCTCGGCGCCGTTGAAGTCGTCGGTGGGCTTGAAGCCCGACGCGACCGCGGCGTCGACGAAGGCGTGGGTCAGCGGGTGGGTGTAGCGGCGGTCCTCGACGTGCAGCGGGCCGTCCTGGCCGTGGTGGGGCCCGCCGAGGCGGGTGTTGCCCTCGGAGCGCACGAAGTAGGGCAGCACGTCGGTGTGCCCCCAGCCGGTGGCGCCGTGGGCGTCGCGCCAGGTGTCGAAGTCGGCGTGGTTGCCGCGGATGTAGATCATGGCGTTCATCGACGAGCAGCCGCCGAGCGCCTTCATGCGCGGCCAGTAGGCACGCCTGCTCTCGAGCTGCTTCTGCTCGGTGGTGGTGTAGTTCCAGTCCCACCGGGTCTTGAAGAGGTTGGCGAAGGCCGCGGGGATGGTGATCTCGTCGGCGTCGGCCGCTCCCCCCGCCTCGAGCAGCAGCACCGAGACCGACGGGTCCTCGGTCAGCCTGGCGGCCACCACCGCTCCGCCGCTGCCGGCTCCCACGACCACGTAGTCGAAGCTCTCGCGCTCGGCCACGGCACCTCCTCGCCCGGGCGGCCCCTGCCGGGCCGCGATCCCCCGAACCTACGGCGTGGTGGTGGGCGTCACAACGCGCTGTCCACGGCGTCCGCGGCGCGCGGACGTCCGCCGCGGACGCCGAGGCGCCCGCGGAGGGTCAAATCCGCGCCAGATCGGGCTCTTCCGGCCCGACGGCGGGCCCGCGACCGGTGCGTCGACTTGGCAGGAGCCCCCTCGGCGCGGTGGGATCGAGGCTGCGCCGTACGACGACGGCACCGGTCGCAGGCCCCACAACCCTGTGGACGAGCCCCGTCGTCGTCGCGTCATCCGATACTCGACCGGGGTGCTCCGCACCCGAGAGGTGGTTCCACCATGAACAAGACCGAGCTCCGCGACGCCGTCGCGTCCGCCGCCGACATCACCGGCGCCCAGGCCGACAAGGCCGTCAACGCCGTCATCGACTCCATCACCTCGGCCCTCGCCGCCGGTGACAAGGTCACCATCCCCGGCTTCGGCACCTTCGAGACCCGTGAGCGCTCGGCTCGCCAGGGCCGCAACCCGCAGACCGGCGAGACCATGGAGATCGCGGCCAGCACCGCTCCCGCGTTCAAGGCCGGCGCCCAGCTCAAGAAGGCCGTCGCCAAGAGCTGACCCGACCCCGGCCGACCGGCCGGACGTCGTACGACGAGGCCGCCCCCGGGACTCCCGGTGGGCGGCCTCGTCGCGTCCGGGCCGGGCCGCCCCCGGCTCAGCGGCCGAACCAGCGGTCGGCCTCGGCCGGGTCGGTCGGCTCCTGCAGCTCCGGCTCGAGGGTGGCGCCCGCGCGGGCCGCACGCTCGCGCAGCTGGCGGATGAAGCCCATCCGGCCCGGGTTCACGATGTCGTCGCCCTCGGAGATCATCCACAGCTGGATCGCCTTGCCGTGGCGCGGCTGCACCCAGGCGGCGGCGAAGGTTGAGAGACCGACCTGGGTGATCTCGCGCAGGTCGAGGCGGCGGCGCGAGAAGCGGCCCTGCGCCACGAGGTGGTCCTCGTGCACGGTCACCTTGCGCCACAGGTTCGACACCATGGCGAAGCCGAGCACGACGAGCACCAGCCCGACGGGGTTGAGGCGCACCGCCACCAGGAAGAGACCGATGAGCAGCATCGGCACACCCGGCAGCACGGCCACCATCCGCTGCGTGGAGTGGGGTCGGCCGACGAGGTCGTTTGAGGTGGTCGCCACGAGGAGACCCTACGGGTGGCCGTCCGCCCGTCCGGTCACCCAGCCCAGGAGCAGCCATGTCCTTCCAGGTCGTCCCCGCCGACATCGACGCGTTCGCCGACTTCCTCACCAACTACGGGGGTGGTGCCACCATGAGCGGCGCCTGCCAGGAGGCGCAGTCCTACGTCGCCTCCTACTCCGGGGTGCCGCACGACGAGGGCGACCTCTTCGCCGACATCTACCTCGCCAACCGCGGCGTCGTCGAGCGCCTCGACGCCTCCTACCAGCAGCTCAGCTTCGTCTTCGGCGGGTGCGGCATCTCGCTGCGACAGGCGGCCGGCATCTACCGCCAGACCGACGACGCGCAGTCGGCGCGGATGGACGGGGTCCTCCCCGGCACGGCCGCCCCGCCGATGCCGGAGTCGACGGGCAGGCGGCCCGACGCCGGGGACACCACCTCGGCCTTGTCGGCCACGCCGTCGAAGGACGCGCCCATCCCCGACATGGTGCACTGGATCATGGACAAGGCCGGGTGGTTCTCCATCGCCGGCATGGCCATGAAGATCGCCAGCGTGCTGGGGCTCGACCCCGTCAAGGAGCTCACCCAGTCCGTCCTCGGCGACTACGACGAGCTGGCCCAGGCCGGCCACGCGGCCGAGGCGCTGGCCGACTTCGACCGCGCCCTCGCCGCCGCGCTCGAGCAGGGCCTGGTCACCGTGCGCTCGACCTGGAGCGGTCACGCCGCCGACGCGGCCCAGGCCTACTTCATGGAGCTGTCGGGCGCGATCACCGACCACGCCACCGAGCTCGACGAGCTCGGCGCCAAGTACGCCGAGCTCGTGCAGTGCTGCGCCCAGATCGCCGAGGTCGTCGGCGGGGCGCTGGCCACCGCCATCGACCAGGTCCTCATCTGTGTGGCCGAGCTGGCCGCCGCGGGATGCCTCGCCAGCGTGCCCGGGATCAACGTCATCATCGCCGCGATCGGCGCCTACCAGGTCTTCGTGACCCGCGAGGCCATCGCGCTGTTCCTCAAGTACACCGGCAACATCGCCACGGTGGTGGAGAGCTTCGTGGGGCTGGTGCTCTACGTAGACCAGGCCTTCAAGGACACCGACACCACCGATCGGTTCCCGGCGATCCCCTTCACCAACGGCGTCCCCGGATGAGCGCCACCGGAGGCCCCACGGAGCCCGACTACTCCGGCATCGACGCCATGACCCGCGGCGACCAGCGCCAGGCCCGCCAGCTGCGGGCCACGCTCGCCGTGATCGCGCGACGCACCGAGGACCCCGACCTGCGCCGGCTGTGCGTGAGCGTGCTCGGCGGCGAGCAGAGCGTGCGTCGCGTCTTCGAGCACCCGACCTTCTGGGCCATGGCCAGCCGCAACTACGAGAACCTCGAGGAAGGCATCGCCCGCCTCTCCCCCGAGGAGCGCGAGCAGGTGACCGAGCGCCTGCACGACCCCGGCGGGGACATCACCGACGACGCGGTGGTCCAGACCCTCCAGGAGGAGGGTCGGATGCCGCCCGAGGACCCGCCGCCCGGCGGCGCTCGCGGCCGCGACGACCGGGGGCCGAGCCGCTGGGGGTGACCCCGGCGGCGACCGGGCCGGTTACCGGGCCGGGCCGCGGGTCGTCGCGGCCCGGCTCGCACCGGGCGCTCAGCCCGCGGGCTCGACCGACGGCACGTGGCTGACCTGGTCCCAGGTGAAGAGGTAGTCACCGCCGCCGTCGGGCACGTCCAGGGCGAGGTTGTCGCCGCCGGCCGCGCCGCCGGCGCCGTAGTTCTCCTCCCAGCCGCCGTCGACCGCGATCTTCCAGCTGTAGGAGCCCGCCGGCAGCGCGAACCTCGCGTGCCAGCGCCCGTCGGTGGGGTCGAAGGCCAGCCGGCTCTGCTCGCAGGCGGGGTCCCAGTCGCCCGGGCACCCGATCTCGCTCTGCAGGTCGCCGGCCACGACCACGCTGTCGCGCTGGGCCACCGCCTCGGCGGTGCGCACCGTGACGACGTCGCTGCGCACGGCGGGGGTCCCGGGCTCGAGCAGCGTGGCGCGGTAGCGGACCCGCGAGCCGACGGGCAGCCCGGTCACGTCGTCGCGCCAGGTGTAGACGGGCGAGGAGGAGTCGACGCCCAGGCGGGTCCAGTCGCCAGCGCCCACGCGTCGCTCGAAGCGCACCCGCTGGTCGGCCCGCTCGGGGTCGACGCCCGCGGTCACCGTCACGGGGTCGATGCTGCTCACCGTGCCGGCCTCGTCGGCCCCGGCGTCGAGGGTGAGCGCCGGAGCGGCGACCCGGGCCGCGCGCACCTGGCTCGACCGGGTGTGTCCGGCGTTGTCGAGGACCACGGCGCGGTAGTCCACGCGCGCCCCGGTGGGCAGCGCGCTGGTGTCGTGGAAGACGCGGTAGGGCGCGGAGTCGTCGGTGCCGATCGAGCGCCACGCCCCGCCGGCTCGTCGGGCCAGGAAGGTGACCTCGGCGAAGGAGGTGGTGTCGACGTCGGCGCGCACCTGCATCCGGCCGCGGGCGGCGGCCGCGGGCGCGGGGCGGTCGAGCTCGATCCGGGGCGCGCGGGTCGAGGCCGGCAGCGCGCGGGTGGCGCGGTAGACCACGGTGGACAGCGGGCCCACCTCCACGGGCAGGCTGCGGTCGCGGCCGGTCACGAGGTCGGCCGGCCCGTCGCCGTGCACCAGCCGGAAGCCGGCGCGAGCGGCGTACGTCGGGACCGCTGCGGTGCGTGCCTCGGTGGAGTTGTTGACGGCCACGACGTACTCGACCTGCTCGCGGGCGTCGGTGCGGGAGAAGGCCACGACGCCCGGCCCGTCGTCGGCGTGGCGCACCTGGAGGGCGCCGTCGCGCAGGGCGGGGTGCTCCTCGGTGAGCGCGTCGAGACCGGCGATGGCCTGGTAGAGCGGGTGGTCGGTGACGAAGTTGTCGTCGGCGCCGGTGCGGTCGGTGCCGAGCTGGGTGTCGTCGGCGTACTCCGGCACCTGGCTGGCGAACATGGTCTGGCGCGCCAGCTGGTCGCCGCCCTCGCCGGCGAAGCCCTGCTCGTCGCCGTAGTAGACGACCGGGTTGCCGCGGGAGAGGTACATCAGCTCGTGGGCCAGGACGTCGCGGCACAGCAGCTCCGCGTCGTCGGCGCCCGGGTTGTCGGCGCGCAGGAAGTGCGCGAAGCGGCCCATGTCGTGGTTGCCGAGGAAGGTGGGCAGCTGGTAGGCGTTCGAGTCGGCGTCGGTGTACCAGTCGTCGGCGGTGAAGAAGCGGGCCACGGCCGCGGCCGAGCCCCCGCGCGAGGCGAAGCCGCGGGCGGCGTCCTGGAAGGGGAAGTCGAGCACCGACTGCATCCGGGCGGTCGTGGTGTAGCGGGAGGTGAAGGCCTTGGCCGCGGTGCCGCTGCCGTCGAGGGCGACCTCGCCGAACATGAAGAAGTCGTCCTTGCCCCGGGCACGGGCGTAGTCGACCATCCCGGGGCCGAACTCCTGCCAGAACTCGTCGTCGACGTGCTTCATGGTGTCGATGCGGAAGCCGTCGATGCCGAAGTCGCCGACCCACGTGCGGTAGATGTCGAGCATGCCCTCGACCACCTCGGGCCGCTCGGTGAAGAGGTCGTCGAGGCCGAAGAAGTCACCGTACTGGCTGTCCTCGCCGGTGAAGGTGGTGTTGCCGCGGTTGTGGTACATCCGCGGGTCGTTGAGCCACGCCGGGACCTTGAGGTCCTCCTCGCCCTCCTCCAGCACCGGGGTGTAGGGGAAGGACGTGGCGGCGTCGAGCTCGGGGAAGGCGCGGCCGGCGACGTCGCGGTCGTCGAAGGCCCGGCCGCCGGCGGTGCGGTAGGGCTCGACGTCCTTGGGCACGTAGGCGGTGCGCGCACCCTCCTCGTAGCCGATGACGTCGGCGGTGTGGTTGGTGATGATGTCGAAGAAGACCTTCATGCCCCGCTCGTGGGCCGCGTCGACGAGCGCCGCGAGGTCCTCGTTGGTGCCGAGGTGGGGGTCGACCTGGGTGAAGTCAGTGATCCAGTAGCCGTGGTAGCCGGCCGAGGGGCCGTCCTCCAGCTGCACCGGCTTGTTCTTGAAGACCGGCGTCAGCCAGATCGCGTCGGTGCCGAGGCCCTGCACGTAGTCGAGCCGCTCGCGCAGACCGACCAGGTCACCGCCGTTGAAGAAGCCCTTGCCGGTGGGGTCGAAGCCGGTGACCTCGCGCTCACCCTCGAGGCCGCCGCGGTCGTTGGAGGGGTCGCCGTTGGCGAACCGGTCGCCCATGACGAAGTAGAAGCTCTGGTCGGTCAGGTCGCCGCGCAGCGAGTGCCGGGCCCGCGCCGCCGGCCGCGGGTCGGCGGCCGGGGCGCCGGGCGACCTGGTCGTGGTGGTGCCGGTCGCAGTGGCGGCGGACGCCGGGTCGGCGGCGGCAGGCGAGGTCACCAGCGGCGTGGCGGCCAGGGGGGCGAGGACCGCGGCGACGGCGAGGCCGAGGAGGGCGGGACGGGCAGGACGTGTGGTGCGTGGCATGGGGGCTCCCGAGATCGATCCGGTGACGTGCGTCACAGCAGGCGACACCGTAGTGGGGGCCGCCGACACCCGTCACCTCCGGGCCCCCGCGCGTCCCCCGCCTCGGGGAGACTGGACGCGTGACGGCCTGGCAGGACCACCTCGGGTTCGCCCTGGGGCTCGGCGCGCTCGTGGCGGCGACGGTGCTGCTGGCCCGGGCGGCGGGGCTGTCCCTGGGGCTGGCACCGCTCACCGCGCTGCTGCGGGCCGTGGTCCAGCTGGGCGTCGTGGCGCTGCTGCTGCGCGGCATCCTCTCCGCGCCCTGGACGGTCGTGGCCTTCCTCGCGCTCATGCTGGCCACGGCGTCGTGGACGACCCGCGGCCGTCTGCGCGGACTGTGGGGCGGGCGCAGCGCGGCCGTGCTCGGCGTCGTGTGCGGCGCCGTGGTCGCCCTGGGCGCGGTGCTCGCGCTGCGCCTGGTCGAGCCGGAGGTGCGCTACGTCGTGGCGGTGGCCGGCATCGTCATCGGCAACGCGATGAGTGCCGCGACCCTCACCGGGCGCACCTTCCTGCGCAGTGCCACCCAGCGGTCCGGGGAGGTCGAGGCCTGGCTCTCGCTGGGCGCCACCCCGACCCGGGCGCACCGCGACATCGGCCGCGAGGCCACGCGCGAGATGCTCCTGCCCACGCTCGACCAGACCCGCTCGACGGGGCTGGTGACCCTGCCCGGCGCCTTCGTCGGCGCGCTCTTCGGCGGCGCGAGCCCGGCCGAGGCCGCGCAGTTCCAGCTCGTGGTGCTCGCGGCCATCGCGCTGGCGATGACCGTCACCGGCGTCGTGGTCGCCCGGCTGGTCGGTCGTTCGCCGTACGTCGCGGCGTGAGCTGCCCGGCGACCGGGTCAGTGGGCCATGTCGACGAAGCGGCTGTAGTGGCCCTGGAAGGCCACGGTGATGTCGCGGGTCGCGCCGTTGCGGTGCTTGGCCACGATGAGGTCGGCCTCGCCGGGGCGGGTCGACTCCTTCTCGTAGACGTCGTCGCGGTGGAGCAGGATGACCATGTCGGCGTCCTGCTCGATCGAGCCCGACTCGCGCAGGTCGCTCATCATCGGGCGCTTGTCGCCGCGCTGCTCCGGGCCACGGTTGAGCTGGGAGAGCGCGATGATCGGCAGCTCGAGCTCCTTGGCCAGCAGCTTGATCTGGCGGGAGAACTCCGAGACCTCCAGCTGGCGCGACTCGACCTTCTTGCCCGAGCTCATCAGCTGCAGGTAGTCGATGACGATGAGCTTGAGGTCGTGGCGCTGCTTGAGCCGGCGCGCCTTGGCCCGGATCTCCATCATCGTCATGTTGGGCGAGTCGTCGATGAACATCGGCGCCGAGGAGACCTCGCCCATCTTGCGGGCCAGCTTGGTCCAGTCGTCGTCGTTCATGTTGCCGTTGCGGATGTGGTTGAGCGGCACCTTCGCCTCGGCCGAGAGCAGGCGCATCGTGATCTCCGAGCGCGTCATCTCGAGGCTGAAGAAGACGCTGGAGAGGTTGTTGTGGATCGAGGCGGAGCGGCAGAAGTCGAGGGCGAGGGTCGACTTCCCCATGGCGGGTCGGGCCGCGACGATGATCATCTGGCCCGAGTGCAGGCCGTTGGTCAGGTCGTCGAGGTCGGCGAAGCCGGTGGGCACGCCGTAGAGCCCGTTCTCCCGGTTGCCGATGGCCTCGATCTCGTCGAGGACGCCGTCCATGATGTCGGAGAGCGGCGCGTAGTCCTCGGTGCTGCGCTTGTCGGCGATCTTGTAGACCTCGGCCTGGGCCTGGTCGACGATGTCGTCGACGTCGCCCTCGCCGGCGTAGCCGATCTGGACGATCTTGGTGCCGGCGTCGACGAGGCGACGCAGGACCGCCTTCTCGTGGACGATCTGGGCGTACCACCCCGCGTTGGCCGCGATCGGCACGTTGGCCGAGAGCGTGTGGAGGTAGGGCGCCCCGCCGATCTTCTGCAGCTCGCCACGGCGCTGGAGCTCGTTGGCCACGGTGATCATGTCGACCGGCTCGGAGCGGCCGTAGAGATCGATGATCGCGTCGTGGATCGTCTCGTGGCTGGGGCGGTAGTAGTCGACGCCGCGCAGCACCTCGGAGACCTCGGCGATGGCGTCCTTGGAGATCAGCATCGAGCCGAGCACCGACTGCTCGGCGGCCATGTCCTGCGGGGGCGTGCGCGCGCCGGGGGTGGTCGGTCGCTCGCCCGGCGCGTAGGAGACCGGACCGTCGCCCCAGTCCTCGAAGGGCGGCTCGTCGAGGGGAGCGGAGCCCCCGGAGTGACCGGCCTGCTCGGTGACGCTCATGCTGTGGCTCCTCCTCGTCCCGACCCCGGACCGTGCGTCGGCGACCCCGTCACCGGGTCGCGCCGGGGGTGCCCGGCCGCTGCCGACGGTAGGGACGTCCACCGACAGTCGTCGGACCGTACGTGGTCGGAGGGGGTCGGCGACACCACCTTGTCCACAGGCCCTGGGGATAACTCGGGGTGACCCGTGGACGACACGCGTGGCGTTGTGCACCGCCTGGGGACAACCCTGTGGACAACAAACGGACTTTCCCCGACCGCACCGCGCTGACCTGCGCAAACAGTGCTGAGGCCATGTGGAACCAAAGTATTTTCACGCCGTGGGCGTTCACACCCCGGCTACCGGGCGGATGCCTGGGTGTTTGTCGACAAAGCACCGGGCCCGTGCGATATGCACAGGCAGGCCCGAGTTATCCACTGGTCGCCACGGACTACGGCGGTCAGGACCGGAACGGCCGGGAGCCCCTTACGTGACTACACTGCGACCCGTGCGGCGGGCCGAGGACAGGGAGATCCTGCGCCTGGCCGTGCCGGCGTTCCTGGCCCTCGTGGCCGAGCCGCTCTTCCTGCTCACCGACGCCGCCATCGTGGGCCACCTCGGCACCCCGGAGCTGGCCGGTCTCGGCATCGCCGCCGTGGTCCTCCAGACGGCCGTCGGCCTGTGCGTCTTCCTCGCCTACGGCACCACGGCGGCCGTCGCGCGCCACCTCGGCGCCGGCGACACACGGCGGGCGATGGCGCAAGGCGTCGACGGGGTGTGGCTGGCCGTGGTCATCGGCGCCGTGGTGACCGTCGGCGGCGTCCTGGGCACCACGCCGCTGGTGGCCGCCTTCGGCACCGGACCCGAGGTCGCGGCGCAGGCCGAGACCTACCTGCGCCTGGCCTTCCTCGGCACCACTCCCCTGCTGGTCATGCTGGCCACGACCGGCATCCTGCGCGGCCTCCAGGACACCCGCACCCCCCTGGTCGTCGCCGTCGCCGGCAACCTGCTCAACGTTGTGCTCAACGTGCTGCTCGTCTACGGCCTCGACCTCGGCATCGCCGGCTCCGCGATCGGCTCGGTGCTGGCCCAGGTCGCCTCCGCCGCGGCGCTGCTCGCCGTCGTCGTGCGCGCCGCGCGACGCGAGGGCGCCCCCCTGCGGCCCGACCTCCCCGGCATCCGAGCGGCCGGCCGCGCCGGCGTGCCGCTGGTGGTGCGCACCCTCACCCTGCGGGCGGCGCTGCTCGTGACCACCTACGCCGTGACGCTCGGCGTCGTGGGCGGCGCCCAGGACGCCGACCTCGCCACCCATCAGCTGGCCATGACCCTGTGGACCTTCCTGGCCTTCGTGCTCGACGCCATCGCCATCGCCGCCCAGGCCCTCACCGGTCGCGCCCTCGGGGCCGGCGACCTGGCGGGCACCCGCGCGACCACCCGCCGCATGCTGCAGTGGGGCGTGGGCGCCGGGGTCGTGACCGGCCTGGGGCTGGCCGCGGTCAGCCCCGTGCTCGGGCGGCTCTTCACCGACGACCCCGCCGTCGCCGAGCGACTGGTGCCGGTGCTGCTCGTCGCCGCGCTCGGACAACCGGTCGCCGGGGTGGTCTTCGTGCTCGACGGCGTGCTCATCGGTGCCGGCGACGGCGTCTACCTCGCCTGGGGCGGCGTGGCGACGCTGCTGGTCTACGCCCCGGTGGCGCTGCTGGCCGCACCGACGGGCGGGCTCGTGCTGCTCTGGGTGGGGTTCAGCGCGGTGTTCATGGGGGCGCGTCTGGTGGTGCTCGTCGCGCGCGCCCGCGGCGACGCGTGGATGGTCACCGGGCCGGCTCGCGCCTGACCGCCCCTCCGGCGGCGCAGGGGCGCGGCCTACCATCACGGCCATGAAGCCGCTCCAGTCCGTCGCGATGGGGCTGCTGATCATCCTGCTCGTCGCTCCCGTGCGCGGCCACGACCTGCTCGCCGACCCCGTCGGGTGGGTCCTCGTGCTGCTCGGCGTGCGCGACCTGCCGGTCGCGCGTCGCCTCCCGCTGCTGGCGCTGGGGGCCGTGGCGGGCGCGGTGTCGGTGGCGGTGTGGTTCCCCGAGGTCGCGACCCGCCTGGCCGAGGGCGACCCGGCGCTGCTGTGGAGCGCCAACCTGCCCCAGCTCGCGCTCGTGCTGCTGCTGTGCCACGAGCTGGCCGAGCGGGCGCGCGCCGCGGGCGATACCCGCGCGTCGGCCTGGCTGCGCACCCTGCGGCTGCTCGCCGTCGTCGTCGCCGTCCTGCCCCCGCTGGTCTTCGGCGCCGGCGTCGCCGCGCTCGAGGTGCCGGCGTACGTCAGCGCGCAGCTGCTGCTGCTCGTGCTGGTCTGGCTCGGCTTCCGGTACGCCGCGCGCCCCTGGGCCACCCGCGAGCAGTTGTCTGGAGCAGCTGGGATTCCCGGCGCGGCTTCGTAGCCTGGGCGGGCCCCGGGGCGTTGTCCAGCCACCACCGGTCCCGCTGCCCCAGGAGTCGTCATGCCCACCTCGCCCCGCGTCCGCCACGTCCGCCGCGTCGGACGCCGCGTCGGACTCCTGGCCACCGGCGGTCTCGTCGCCGGGCTGCTCCCCCTGGTCGGCCCCGCCGGGGTCGCACAGGCCGCCGAGGCCTGCACCACCGAGGTGGCACCGCGCAGCGTGCTGGGCCTGCCCACCGGCCCGCCGTGCGACGACATCGCGCCGCCGGAGACCACGATCACCGCGCTCACCCCGCCGCCCAACGCGGCCGGCTACCTGCGCACCGACGACCTGACCTTCACCTTCTCGGGGCGCCACACCGACGGCGACACCGACCCGATCTCCTTCGAGTGCCAGCTCGACGACGACGGCGCGTCGACCAACGACCGGTGGGAGGCCTGCCGGAGCCCGCAGACCTATCAGGACCTCGACGACAGCTCGGCGGCCCCCTACACCTTCCGGGTGCGCGCGATCGACACCGCCGACGACGCCATCGACGCCACCGCCTCACCCGGGCTGCTCGTCGCGGGCGCCGAGACCGACCTGCCCGACCTCGACGAGTCGGCCGCGGTGAGCGTGGTGCGCGTCGACACCGTCGCACCCAACACCTTCGTGCTCAGCTCCCCGCCCCAGCTCGAGGGCTACCGGCTGCCGATCGCCGACTCGTTGAGCCCGCAGGTGCGACTGGCCGCCGACGAGGGCGGCTCGACCTTCGCCTGCGACGTCGACGGCGCCGCCGTGCCGTGCGCGGAGGGTGTCACGACCCTGCGCGGCCTCGGGCCGGGGGACAAGACGCTCACGGTGCGTGCCACCGACAAGGCCGGCAACACCGACCCCACCGTCAAGGACAGCACCGCGGTCTTCGCGGTGCCGGCCGACCTCACCGCGGGCGACGGCGGCCGCTGGCGCTCGCTGCGCTCCGCCGACGCGCTGGGCGGCAGCTTCCTGGAGACCCGGGAGAGGGGCGCGACCCTGCGCTACTACGGGCGCAACGTGCGCGAGCTGGTGCTCATCGGCCCCAGCGGTCCCGGTGCGGGCAGCGTCGAGGTCAAGATCGGCCGGGCCCGGAAGTGGCAGCCGGTGGACCTCGCCACCCCGACCGTGGACCGCCAGCACCTCTACACCGTGCGCGACCAGAACAGCCCGCTGCGCACCGGCACCATCCGCATCCGCGTCACCAGCGACGGTCGGCCCGTGCGGCTCGACGGCATCCTGGCCCACTGACCGCGGGCCACTGACACCCACCCAGCGACACCGAGGGCCCCGGGAACGCCGGACGGGGCCGCCCCTCCCGGAGGAGGGACGGCCCCGTCGGCGTGAGGGCCGCCGAGCGGCCCGGGGTCGTGCTGGGATCAGCCCTTGACGACGTTGAGGGCCACCGTGGCGGACACCTCGTCGTGCAGCTTGACCGACACCTGGTGGGCGCCGAGCGAGCGGATCGGGTTGGTCACCGCGATGGTGCGCTTGTCGACGGCCTCGCCGGTCGCGTCGGTGACCGCCGTGGCGATCTCGGTGACGCTGACCGAGCCGAACATGCGGCCACCCTCGCCGGCGCGCACCTTGACGGTGACGGGCGAGGCCTCGAGCTTGGCCTTGATCTCGGCGGCGTGGTCGTGGTCGCGGACCGCGCGCGAGGCGCGGGCGGCCTTGATCGACTCGACGGTCTTCTCGGCACCGCGGGTCCAGCGGATGCCGAGGCCGCGCGGGACGAGGTAGTTGCGGCCGTAGCCGTCCTTCACCTCGACGATGTCGCCGGGGGCACCGAGACCGGTGACTTCCTGGGTCAGGATGAGCTTCATCTTCTCCGCTCCTCTCAGCGACCGGTGGACGTGTAGGGCAGCAGGGCGACCTCGCGGGCGTTCTTGACCGCGGTGGCGACGTCGCGCTGGTGCTGGACGCAGTTGCCGGTCACCCGACGCGCGCGGATCTTGCCGCGGTCGGAGATGAACTTGCGGAGCAGGGTGGTGTCCTTGTAGTCGACACCGGTCGCCTTCTCCTTGCAGAACTGGCAAACCTTCTTCTTCGGCTTGCGGATCACTGCCTTGGCCATTGTGGTGCTTCCTTTCTAGAAGCCCGTCCCGGAGTGGCTACCAGGTCGGAATGGTTGAGGTGGACGGACAGGACGCCGGTCGAGCGACCGGCGGTGGTGCGGGTCGTGCAGGTGGTGCAGCGCGTCAGAACGGGGGCTCGTCCTGGACGCCGGGGGCGGCCCAGGGGTCGTTGCCGGCCGCAGGGGCGGGACGGGACTGCCCGCCGCCACCGCCGCCGCCGTAGCCACCGCCGGACCCACCGGCACCGCCCGAGGGAGCCGGGCTGGCCCACGGGTCGTCGCCGCCCTGGGAGGACCCGCCCTGCGAGCCTCCCTGGCCGCCGCCGGAGTAGCCGCCCCCGCCGCCCTGACGGGAGGCGCGGGTGACCTTGGCGGTGGCGAACTTCAGCGACGGACCGACCTCTTCGACCTCGAGCTCGAAGACGGTGCGCTTCTCGCCCTCGCGGGTCTCGTAGGAGCGGGCCTTGAGGCGGCCCTGCACCACGACACGCATGCCGCGCTGCAGGGACTCGGCGACGTTCTCCGCGGCCTGGCGCCAGATCGAGCACCGGAGGAACATGGCTTCGCCGTCCTCCCACTCGTTGGTCTGACGGTTGAAGGTGCGCGGAGTCGAGGCGACCGTGAAGTTGGCGACCGCGGCCCCGGACGGGGTGAAGCGGAGCTCCGGGTCGTCGGTCAGGTTGCCGACCACGGTGATGATGGTCTCGCCGGCCATGGGTTCTCCCTCAGGGTGTCGGGTGGTGCATGCGCATCAGTCGGGTCCGATGTCGGTGCTGCCATGGTGGCGGCAGCCGCCGACAACGGCCAGAGGTCCTCCACAGGCGGCGGGGACGGGCTCGGGGCCCGACCTGCCGCCACGCCTCACTTGGCGTCGGGGCGGATGACCTTCGTGCGCAGGATGGACTCGTTGAGCGTGAGCTGGCGGTCGAGCTCCTTGACCGTGGCCGGCTCGGCGTTCAGCGAGATCACCGCGTAGATGCCCTCGGCGTTCTTCTTCACCTCGTAGGCGAGGCGACGACGTCCCCAGACGTCGACCGACTCGACGGTGCCACCGTCCTTGGTGACGACGTTGAGGTACTTCTCGAGCGAGGGCGCGATCGTGCGCTCCTCGAGGCTGGGGTCGAGGATGACCATCACTTCATAAGCACGCATAGCGGTCTCCACCTCCTCTGGACTCGGCGGCCACGGTCTCTCCGTGGCAGGAGGGCTGTGCGTCGCCCGAGCCCCGGCGCACCGGGGTCATCGAGCGTGTCCCGCGCGAGCCCGATCCCATCGGTGGGGAGCGCGCGCGAGGACACTCGAGATTACCAGCGCCCCGACGCCGCCCGGCAATCCCCGTCCCGGCCGCCCCCGGGTCGCCCCCGGGCCGGCCGGCCCCGGTCGGGGGGCTGTGGAGAGCCGCTGCGGCGAGCCGGCGCTCCGGCTAGCGTCGTCACGGTGAGCCCGGTGCCGCCGATCCCGCCCCTGGCGGGTCGCTTCGTGCTGGCCGACCAGGTCGGCGCCGGCGGCATGGGCAGCGTGTGGCGGGCGTGGGACCTGCGTCAGGAGCGCTTCGTCGCCGTGAAGGTGCTGGGGCAGCACGACGCCTCGCTGCTGCTGCGCTTCGTGCGCGAGCAGTCGGTGCGGGTGCGCCACCCCCACGTGATCGCCCCCCACGGCTGGGCCGCCGACGACGACCTGGTCGTCCTGACCATGGACCTCGTGCGCGGGGGCTCGCTGCAGTCGCTGCTGGAGACCCACGGCCCCCTGCCCGCCGACTTCGTCGCCGTCGTGCTGGACCAGCTGCTGCAGGCGCTCGCCGCCGTGCACGCGGCCGGCGTGGTCCACCGCGACGTCAAGCCGGCCAACCTGCTCCTCGACGCGACCGGCTCGGCGCGGCCGCACGTGCGCCTGGGCGACTTCGGTGTGGCCGCGCTCGCCGAGGACGTGCGCCTGACGCGCACCCCCGGTGCCGTCGGCACCGACGGCTACATGGCCCCCGAGCAGGCGGCGGGCGAGCCCCCCGACCCCGGCCAGGACCTCTACGCCGCCGGCGTCGTCGCCCTCCAGCTGCTCAGCGGTCGTGCCCCGACCCGCTCCGGACCGCCACCCACGCCGCCCCCGGGGCGTCTCGTGCCACTGCTCGACGCCCTGACCGCGCACGACCCCCGGCGACGGCCGGCCTCGGCGGCCGCGGCGCTGGGCCTGCTGCGGCGGGCCGGGGTGCCGTCGGGCGCCCCGTGGAGGGACGGTGCCCGGCCCCCGGTGGTCGTGGACCGGCTCGGACCCCCGCCCTGGCCGGCGCCGCCGGGGGCGCGGCCCGTGACGGACCCCTCCCGGGCCCGCCCGCCCGACCGCGCGCACCGATGGGCCCTGGGGCTGGCCGGCGCGGGCTGCCTCGGTGGCGCCGGCGGGCTCGCCGCCGCAGGCGTCCGGCTGCTGGCCGGCTGAGCGTCACCCGGCCCCACGCGCCCACCTCCCCGGGCGGAGGCGGACCCCCGGACGCGGACCCGGGGACGCGGACCCGGGGACCGCGTGCGCAGGGCGCGGGCGAGGGCACCAGCGGGACCAGACCCCGGGAGGACATGGCGCGGCGCCGGTCCGGCGCCGCCGAGCGCGGGCACGACCGAGGGCGAGGGCTCCGCCTCGGGTCAGCGACGCCGGGCCCGGCGCAGCAGGACCGTCCCCGCGCCGCCGAGGGCCACCGCGCCCAGGAGCAGTGCCACGCCGCGATGCCCGGCGCGGTCGCCGAGGAGGTGCTGGCCGCCCGCTGCCCCGGCTGCGGCCACACCTACGAGGTCG